>NZ_WUEH01000015.1 GCF_010468615.1 Pseudodesulfovibrio sp. JC047
TTATTCTTACTCGTAATTAAACGGGCTGTGATTATCGTGATCTTATTTGCTCAACTCGCTATTTAATTGTCAAAGACCATTCTGTCTTTTTCTCAAAGAACGTTCCCGCCGTCAGGCAGGAAGGGGAAACTAGACTTTCGAGAAGCTCCCGTCAACCCTTTTTTTCAACTTTTTCAAAGTCTTTTCAAAACGCTGACCCCACTCACAGGCAGGAAGGGGAAACTAGGGTTTTCCCCCTTCCACGTCAACACCTTTTTATACTTTTTTTACCTTTTCATTCATTTCGTTTCTCTCAATTTTCAATCACCTGAATTTATTCACTTTATTTTCAGCGCCCTATTCCTTTATTATAGACCGACAGGGGAACATGACTTGAAAGTCGCACGCAAAAAAACAGCTCCCCCTCTGAAATGGGCTCTCCCTTCCCTTTTGCCTCGGTTTCTATACAGCTCTTTTCCTGAACTTTATTCGATCTTCCCGTCAAAACCCTCATCATCGGCTGGAGGATCATAATCAATCAAAGAAGGAAGCCTCCCTTAACAGAGACGGTCTTCTGTCAGAAGATGTCTCCGACGGCCAGAGGGGAACCTCTTGAAAGAGGTTCCCCTCTGGACTCCCCTCCAGAACTTTTTGGCGCGCCTTCGGCGAGGTCCCACGATATCCGTTGAGTGGGATTGAAGAAGAAGGAGAGAGGGAATAGGGTATGGGGAAAGAAAGAAGAAGCCCTTGTAAAATTTCTCCATACAGTCTGTAAAAAATACAATTTTTTACAACGACCTCCCAAGAGCCGCACGGACAAACGCTGCCGACAGCCCTCGCGAAGCGACCCAAAAAGTTTAGGAGAGTCCAGAGAACCCTTTTCAAAGGGTTCTCTGGCAGGTCCAGGACAGCGTCCTGGTCTCACCGAAGGTGACCCCCGGTAGGGCTGGTCTCACCAAAGGTGACCCCCGGTAGGGCTGGTCTCGCTGAAGGTGACCTCCGGTAGGGGTTTCCTCGCGTTTTGCTTGGTGGTACATAATTGAAGTCACATTGAACATAAGGATGGAACGATGGCATCAAAGGTATTTTTCTGGAATTTACGGGCAACGGTCAAAATGCCCTTTGGCAAACGGATGCGGAGTTTGCTGAAAGCGGTTAAGGGTGGCCAACATATCAAGGATGGCGACCTGACGGCAATTAAACTACATTTTGGCGAACAGGGAACCACGGGATTTCTCCGGCCATTGTGGATCAAACCGATTCTGGATTTTGTTCGGGAATCAGGCGGCAAACCGTTTTTGACCGACGCATCCACACTGTACGTGGGCCAGCGAGGCGAAGCGGTTTCTCATGCCATGTGCGCGGCGCACCATGGATGGGACCCGCTGATGCTCGACGCTCCCGTCATTATCGCAGACGGACTGCGTGGCGAATATGAAGTACCTGTCCCGATTGGCGGCAAACATATCGAAGACGCCTATATTGCGGGCAGCATCGCAGAGGCTGACTTCATGGTGACGTTGAATCACTTCAAGGGCCATGAAATGGCCGGGTATGGCGGTGCGCTCAAGAATATTGGCATGGGCGCTGCCAGCAAAAAAGGCAAGATGCAGCAACATTTCTCCACAGGACCGATCATCAATCAGGACGCGTGTACCGCGTGTGGATCGTGCCTGAAGGCGTGTAAAACCGGCGCATTATACCTTGAAGAATCCACAGGAAAAATCGCCCTTGACGCTGAAAAATGTGTCGGTTGCGGCGGCTGCTTCGTGGCTTGCCGCCATGGTGGACTGGAAGTGGATTGGAAAATGGGCGTACAGGAATTCCTGGAACGAATGATGGAATATGCCAAAGGCGTTCTGGCGACCAAAGAGACCCCGAGTCTGCATGTCAATTTCGTGATGGATGTGGTGCCGGACTGTGACTGTGTCGGGTTTACCGATGCGCCCATCTGTCCTGATATCGGCGTGTTGGTAAGCTTTGACCCCGTCGCTGTGGACCAGGCGTCCATGGATCTGGTCAACGCCGCCCAGCCGTTGTATCCCAGCCAACTTCCCTTTGGCGTCACGCCGGGACAAAACAAGTTCCTGGCCATCCACCAGCATGTTCCGCAGGCGTTTGGCCTGGATTATGCGGAAGAAATCGGCCTTGGGTCGAGAGAATATGAACTGGTAAATCTTTAGAAGAGACGAAATTCATGAAAGGCGGGAGCGAAAAAAACGCTCCCGCCTTTTTTGTTTGCGTTAAAACCGCTCGAACTCGTTGCTGTCTCCCATGTCGAGTTCCATGCCCGTGGACGTCGGCTTGGAAGAAGCGGCTTCGAGCCGAAGGGATGTTGGCCGTTTGACCACCGACTGCTGTGTGATGTGTCGGCTCTCTGATCCAAGCTTGAAGAAACTAATCGCCTGTTGCAGATGCGCACCTTCACTAGCAAGACTTTCCGATGTGGATGCGACTTCCTCTGAAGACGAAGCGTTTTGTTGAATAATCTGATCCAGTTGCTGAATCGCGGCATTGATCTGTTCGACGCCGGCACTCTGCTCATTGGACGCTGTCGTAATTTCCTGAATCAATTTGGCTGTTTCCTGAATTTCCGGCACCAGTTGATCGAGTTTACCACCCGCATCTTCAGCCACCTGGACCGTGGACGTGGATAATTCACTGATCTCGGATGCGGCCACTCCACTCCGTTCAGCGAGCTTCCGCACTTCAGCGGCGACCACGGCAAATCCCTTCCCATGTTCCCCGGCTCGGGCGGCCTCGATAGCCGCATTGAGCGCCAACAGATTTGTCTGACGAGCGATGTCTTCGATGACCGATATCTTTTCGGCAATGTCCGTCATGGCGTGCATGGCCTGCGAAACCGCGACACCACTTTCTTCGGCCCTTTGCGCTGCCGTGCGAGCAATTATTTCCGTCTTGCCCGCATTCTCCGCATTTGCCTGAATATTGGACGCCATTTCCTCCATGGACGCGGAAACTTCCTCGACATTGGCGGCCTGCTCTGACGCACCCTCCGCCATGCTCTGCGAGGACGCCGCAAGCTCTTCGCTGCCTGAGGCCACATTCTCCGTGGATGAACTCACCGAACCAATTACATTTTTCAGTTGCGACGTCATGGTCCGCAAGGCAGTGGCAAGAGCACCTATTTCGTCTTTTTGATCGACATCGATATCCTTGGTCAAATCACCTTCGGACAGGCTCTGTGCCAACGAAATGCCCTTGAGAATCGGTGTCGTAATAATTTTGGCAATCACGAGAAGGACCACGAAAAGAATGGCGATGGCAATGACGGCCATGATGCCGGACATGTACGCAAAGGAATCAGCCTGTTCACGCACCGTGTCCATTGGCACAGCAACAGCGAGACTCCATGGCTCTCCAGTCCGACCGATGGAAATGGGAGCCAGAGAAATATACCAATCTCCAGTGGAGGTCACGGTTTCATGAGAATAATACGTCCCGGCCTTGACAGCGCGCCCCACGTGACTGGCTTCCTCATTCCCCATGAAATCACTGATATTCTTCCCTGTCTTATCCGCATCAGGATGCGCGACAACCGTCCCCTTGTTCGTCATGAGAAAGGCATAGCCCGTCTCAAACGGCTTGATCTCGTTAACAATTTTCTGAAGATCATTGAGGTAAAAATCAACACCGACAATACCGATATTCTTTCCATCCTTTTTGACAGGGTGCCCGGTGGACGCGAGCCAGAATCGTTTGCCATCAACGTCCCATGGATAGGGTTCCGCAATGGTTTCAACCGAGCCGGCCATGGGCTTTACAAACCATTCTTCATTTTCAAATCCACTGATTCCGGCAAAGCTCGAAGCGATTTTCCCCCCATCACGGTGATACCAGGTGCGGTACGTCCCCTTGTACGTATCCCGATACTCTTCCTCTCGATCATCAAATTTGCCGGGAAGAAAAGTACACCATGCACCCGCCAATTCCTCATGCCGTTCCAGCACATCGATGACAAAGGCATCCAGATATTCCCGATCGGGAATGGTGGTGTAATTGACGGCCTGCTCATAGGCTGCCGCCATGGTGCGTGTGGCTGTCATGGCCAGATCCATTGACTCCCCGACCTCCAAACTATGCCCATAAGCCAAGCGATTCGCGTTTTCCTCGGCCTGCTCAACGGCCATATTTTGCGCTTTCAGCGTGAGAATAACGGTACTTGCTGTCATGACAACGAAGATGACAAAAAACGTTGGCAACAAAATCTTGTACTTGAGATTCCAATCCTTGAAACGCATCACTTCTCCTTGGACTTCTGTCATTTCCTACATGGTTTTCAGGGGGACGTTGGGAGTTCACCATTACATCCCTAGTGCAAAGTGATATCTGGTGATATTATATTTCGGAGTGGAATCGTCGGCTTTGCCGAAAAAAAATCAGATGAGATTGACTGAGGCGAGTTCTTCCATGAGTGCCGCAACATCGGCGCAGATGAAATCAGGCTCATGCCCGACAAAAGCCGTGGCACGAGAGCTGCCGCTGGTCACAGCGGCGGACAGGGTTCCAGCCCGGTGGCCGGTTTCCACATCCATGGGATGATCGCCGACCATGAGCGCACTCCGAGTGTCGGCATTGATGGCCGAAAGGGCCTGATGCAAATGGGCGGGATTCGGTTTGACCTGTGAAGCATCTTCACGCGGGATGAAGACTCGCGTGTGCTGTTCGATATCCGGAAAAACCGTTTTGACGGCTGCCGAAATATTTCGAGAAATAACGCCAACAGCGATTCCCCGGCGTTCCAGGTCAGCAAGCACGGGGCGGGTGAAATCAAAAAGCGCACCATCCCGGGCCGCGTCCAGCTCCATGGCCGTGATGACCAGCCGGCCGCGAGAGAGAAACTCCAGCCCTTCGGCTCGATCGCGTTCCATGACGCTCCCGGCAAGCTCTTCCAGCCACTCAAGCGCGGGCTTGGCATTGGGAACCGGCCGTTCGTCCATGAAAACCTCGCCCAGTGCCGCAATCTTGATCTTCATGCGATCAAAATCCAGAGACACGTCGGCCAATGTGCCGTCAAAATCAAAGATAATGGCATCGAGTTTGGACATGGGACAGTCTATGCTTTTTCAGCGAGTTCGCGCAAGGTTCGCAGATTTTGGACATCGTCCTGCAAGTCTGCATCCTTGGGCGTTTCGAGTGTCTTGGGAACAGCGGCAAACTGTTGATCCTGCATGAGCAACCGGAAACCGTCCAATCCGATAGTCCCTTTTCCGATGTGTTCGTGCCGGTCCTTATGCGAATCGAATTCGTTTTTGGTATCGTTCACATGAAAAAATTGCAGCCGATCCAGCCCGATGATCCGATCAAACGCGTCAAACGTCGCACCATACGTCTCCGGCGTGCGAATATCGTAGCCAGCGGCAAAGGTATGACAGGTGTCATAACACACGCCCAATCGATCAGGATATTTTGACAGTCGGATGATCTCGGCCAATTCCTCGAAGGTAGCCCCGAGGTTGGTCCCCTGCCCTGCCGTGGTTTCGAGCAGGACGGTGGCCGACGCGGTCCCGGATTGCTCGATGGCTCTATCCAGATTGGCTGCGTACCGTTCAATCCCGGCCTCGACACCAGTGCCGAGATGTGATCCCGGATGTGTCACCAGCCAGGGGATGGACAGGGCTTCGATGCGACGAAGTTCTTCGGAAAAAGCCAGAATGGATCGTTCGACCTGTTCCGATTTGTTGGACGCAAGATTGATGAGATAAGAATCATGCGCCGAGATCGGATAGTCGCCCCAACGGCTCCACGCTTCAGCAAAAAGATCGATGTCATACCCGGACAGCGGCGGAATCTTCCACTGCCGCTGATTCCGGGTAAATATCTGCAATGCGGTGCCGCCGACAGCCCCAATGCGGTCAAAGGCCATGTACAGCCCACCGGCAATGGACATATGGGCACCCAAATACATGATCTTAGGAAATCCAGCCGCTCAGTGCGTCCACGATCTTCTGGGCCTGCGCCTGGCTGGAAATGTTGAATTTTGATTTGGGACGGTAGGTGCCATCGACTTTCTGATAGCGGCGGATAGTGTATTTTTCCGGACCGTATTCGCCTTTGGCACGATTGAGTTCCTGATACCGAAAAACAATCGTCGTCCATGCGCCCTTGGACAGAATGACCTTATCCAGCTCTTTCACGATGAGCTGGTTGTCCTCGGAATAATTGATGGTAATTTCGTCTACGTTGGATGCCATGATGCACTCCTTACTATATGTCGTCTATCCGATTTGGATAGCAGGGGCTTACCCATACATATGTCGATGGCAGATGGCAACCCCCGGGCCACAAGGGCTTCCGGCTGGTTTCAGTCCAATATCTTGCCGATCAGATTGCCGGGAGAACACAACAGTCTGTAAAATGGTGAATGATAACTGGCTTCAGTCAAGCCGTAAAAGCACGATGTATCCGGCACCCAATGAACCTGCCGAGACACCCTGAATACCCGTCAAAGAACAGAATGCCATCTCATCAAACGGCACCTTCACGGACACACACAGTTTTTTATGCAAAGGCAGGCTCGTTCCCGGCTCTTTCTACAGGAAAAGAAGGAGCGAGAGCGCCATGACCGCCATACCGGCAATCAGGCCGTACACGGAAAGGTGGTGTTCACCGAATTCCTCGGCTGCGGGAAGCAATTCGTCAAAGGAAATAAACACCATGATTCCGGCGACCCCGGCAAAAAGCACGCCGAAAAGCGTAGGCGAAAAAAAGGGCATCAGGATAAGGTACCCGATGAGTGCGCCGACAGGTTCGGACAAACCCGACAGGAAAGAATAGAAAAAGGCCTTTTTCCGATCACCTGTGGCGTAAAAGAGCGGAATGGACACCGCGATTCCTTCGGGGATGTTGTGGATGGCGATGGCCACGGCAATGGCGATGCCCAACGCCGGGTCAGTCAACGCGGCCGAAAAGGTGGCCAGTCCTTCCGGAAAATTATGAATGGCAATGGCAATGGCCGCGAAAATACCCGTCCGCCTGAGCTTGTCAAAATTGTGGGTTTCGTCCTTGGGCAAATTTTCCTTTCCCTGCTCCATTTCTTCAATGAAATGCATTTCATGCGGATTCTCATAACTGGGAACGCATTTGTCGATGATGGCAATCAAAGCGATGCCACCAAAAAAGGAAAGGACCGTCACCCATGAGGCCGTGACCTCACCGAGCTCCGAGGTCAAAGCGTCTTTGGCCTTGACCAATATTTCCACAAAGGAAACATAAATCATCACCCCGGCGGAAAAACCAAGGGCCAGGGACAAAAATTTGGTATTGGTCTGCCGGGCAAAAAAAGCGATGGCAGAGCCGATGCCGGTCGACAAACCGGCAAACACGGTCAGGCCGAATGCGAAAAGGACTGTTTGGGTATCCATCGTTCCACCCTACCCAAAAAAAAGGAACAATGCACCCCGGAAATTTCATCTGACGGACAGTCAACACCAAAAATCGGATGTATGCGAAACAGGAGTTGAACTCAAAGGCGGGAATACGTATCCTTTTTCAATGGATGTGTTTGTCCTGCCACCTCAAACCCGAAAGAGGTCCGATTCCATGACACCTTTGAAAATCCTTGCGGGAATGTTTGCATTGATACTGCTGACGACTCCGGCCCAGGCTGAACCGCTGTCCGTCACGGTCTCCATTGCCCCACTCAAATATTTTACGGAATCCATCGGCGGAGACCGGATCTCGGTCGAAGTCATGGTGCAACCAGGAGCCAGTCCGGCCACTTATGAGCCGAAACCTCGGCAGATGGTTGCCTTGAGTGCCGCCCGGCTCTATCTGGCTATCGGCGTTCCCTTTGAACGAACCTGGCTGCCTCGCATTCAGAGTGCCAATCCCGACATGCCCGTGGTCAACGTCGCATCAGGGCTGGATTTGATGCCCATGGCAACACATCGGCACGATGCTGACCATGAAAAAAGCCATGGGCACACTCACGGTGATGCCCATGACGGCCGTATCATGGACCCGCATGTCTGGAATTCTCCAGCCATGGTCCGCCAGATGGCACAGGCCATCCTGACTGCCCTGACACACGTCGATCCCGAGGGCCAAGCCATTTATCAAAAAGGATATACTGATTTTCTCGCCACGGTGCAGAATGTTGACACCCAAATCAAGGGATTGCTGGGCACTGCCAAGGGCGGACATTTCCTGACCTATCACCCATCATGGGGCTACTTTGCCCGGGACTACGGATTGATTCAGGTGCCGGTTGAAATGGAAGGGAAAAACCCGGGTCCCAAGGAATTGGCCGCTGTGATCAATCTGGCCACCGAAGAATCCATCACGGCAATCTTCGTGCAGCCGCAATTTTCGGCAAAATCCGCACGGATCATTGCCGAGGCCATTCACGGTCAGGTGGTCGAAGCCGACCCGCTGGCGGAAGAGTGGGCGGACAACATGGTCATGATCGCCAGACAGTTCAGCGAAGCACTTCGCTGAACCTGTTGTCTGTACGAAAGATCAGATACTGTCAGCCTTGAGCTGGCCGCAGGCGGCCTTGATGTCCGATCCCATGGAACGGCGGATGAACGCGGTCATTCCGTGATCCCACAGCCGTTTTTCAAAGGCTTCGACCTGTGCCCGATCCGGCGCGTCATAGGGCATTCCCTCTGTCGCATTGTAGGCGATCAGGTTGATCTTGCCTTTTCTCCGGTCAATGAGTCTGGCCAGTTGGTCGGCGTGTTCCATTGAATCGTTGACGCCCTTGAGAAGCAGATACTCAAAGGTAATCCGTTCGCGAGAGCGCATGGGGTACACTTTGAGGCTCGCCATGAGATCGTCCAGATGGACCTTGGCGGCCTTGGGCATGATCTTGGCACGCAGCTCCTGGGTGGGGGCGTGCAGAGAAATGGCTGGCAGAGCGATTTCGAGGTCGCCCAGAATCTTGAGCTTGTCGGGGAAACCGACCGTGGACACCATGGACCGACGCCACGACAGAGACAGGCCCCGTTCGCACGGCAAATCAGTCAATACCTTAATAAGCGTATCGAGATTGAGCAGCGGCTCTCCCATGCCCATGAACACCAGGTTCTTGAGCGGGTTCAGTCCCTGATCTTCCAGATATTGGCGGCCCACCAGAATCTGTCCCATGATTTCACCATAGGTCAGATTGCGCTCGAATCCGAGCTTGCCGGTGTTGCAGAAGGTACACGCCATGGCGCAGCCCACTTGTGTGGACAGGCACTGGGAGTAGCGGTCATTCATGGGAATGAGCACGGTCTCGATGAGCGCGCCGTCTCCCATACGCAACAGCAATTTGATGGTGCCATCCTTGCTGGTGGCAACCCTGGCGATTTCCGGCCAGGCAATGGTCGCCATGGTCGCGACCTTTTCCCGGAGTGATTTCGACAGGTTGGTCATAGCGTCGATGGAACGGACGCGTTTCTGCCACAGCCATTGCCAAATCTGCTCCGTCCGAAAACGGGGTTCCTTCAGATCTTCGGCAACGAACGCCTCAAGGTCATTTTTTGTCAATTCAATAAGATTTTGCATGCGCGTCCGTTGTGTCCGGCATGACCGCCCGTGTCAAGTCGCGAAACACTGTCACCAATGAAGACTCGTTTCACCCTTCACGCGAATCGGCCGGGGAACAACGTTGTTCCCCGGCCTGTTTTCTTTAAATTACAGCCTGCTCCCCGGGATATATTCACCGGGATACAGCAGTTCAAACCCTTCGTTGACCTTTTTCACGAAAGAAGGATCTTTCTTGGAAGGATCATTGAAACGAGGGTCTTTCATCATCTCCCGCAGCCGCTCGATGGACAGATCCTCACCCCAGCCCTTGCCGGAACCGCGCAATCCGCCTTCAAGGACCAGCGGAGCCATCTTGGCAAAAGCATTGACGACCGCAGCCCGATTTCCTGCTCCAGTGGCATCAAGTGCGGCCAGAAGATCGTCGCCACCAATGACTTCGGCGGCGCGCAAGGCGTTGTCGAGCATGGTCGGCGTGTCGCCACGATGGATCGACCGCAAGGATTCCAACTCAGAGTCCCGCAAAGTTTGTGCCTCATTTTCCAATCCGTAATGAGCATCCATCACCTGCGGCATGAACCATTCATACAACCCTGAGACCTGTTTCGGAGTCAGCCCAAGTTCATAGGCCTTCTGGCGGAGTCCTTCGATCAAATCCTGTCGGACCTCGAATCCTTCAGGCACCTCCACCTCCGGCAACTCGTAGCCGTCTGCCGCTTCGGGACGGCCCAGCGCAGCATAAAACGCGGCCAATTCTTCCGGCCCATCAGCTTCACCGGGGAGACGAACATAGCCCTCCGGATTCTTGCCAATCATGCGCTGAGCATGAACCAGGGCCTTCACTGCCTCGTCCTTGGAGCCGTACTTGGCAAGCACGGGGTGATCTCGCAACGGCATCTCGGTTTCAACGCCGTTTTCATCCGCCTGCCTGACGGTCCACTCTTCGGGAAGGGTTTTCTGCCACTGTCTGTTTGTCGTCATTTTCATCGATTCTCTTCCTTGTTGATAAAGTTTTGCTCGTTGAGCATATGCTGCACATGCAGGACCAGCGATCGGCGGCCCTCGTTGAACTGCGTTCGCCCCGGATCAGTGGAAAACGAGGAACAGTGCATATTCCCTCGCCGCTCCAAATCCTGCATGACGGTTTCTCCATCGACCGACTCGAACAGCCGTTTATAAGCTCGATGCAATTCCAATGCGGTATGATCAGCCATGGTGATCCTCCATGGTCATCGGTTTCTGCCCCGGCTGCATGGCCTGCCCGGGCGACATGATCGAGGACGAATCGACATTCGGGTCCGGGACCATATGTTCCGGCGGCGGCCCGTTGATTCCCAGCACTCCGGTGAGCAATCCCCAAAGTTCTGTCAGGACATTGGGCCGATCCGTGTAGGACTCGGACAAGGTCTTGGCGATGGTGGCCATGCTGGTCACCAACGCCGTTGTCTGGGCACCGCTGGCCGTTTTGCTCTTGCCTTCACGTACAGCGGCAACGTCTTCCTGCGGCTTCAAATAGTCCGACGGCGTGTCAAAGAGTTCAGCCACATGCCGGGCCACCCGGTCCGTATCGAAGTTGTCCATGATGCCAAAAGCATCGGCTCCGCCCACCAGCGGGCTGAGGTATTCCATGGTCTGGGAGAGTCCCTGCGCCTCATATTGCTTCTGGGCACGAGCGACCGGCGAGGTGTAGTGCACATCCAAGTCCTCGGGGGATAGCCCTTCCGGGAACGGCGGCAATCCACCACAACGAAGCATGATACGGAAAACCCGCTTGATCAGCGGACTGAGGAATTCAGTTTGCAATCTGCCCAGTACGGGACCAAGCACCCGCATCTTCTCGGACTGACGGATGACCGCTTCGGTGGCGGTGACAGCCGGGCCTTCCGGAGCGATCTGATCGCTGAGAAAGATACGCCGGATGGATTCGCGACGTTGATTCATCATCTCTTCGGTCGCTCCGAGATCCACATGCACCGGCAGGGCCTCGATCCGATCGGATGATCCTGCCCGATAATACGACAACCCGCCTGGACCGGATCGGACCGGCCCAAGGAATCCATCGTCCGGTACCATGAGCAGCGGGTCGGACATCTTTTCCGCAGCCATGAGCGCAGTTCGCGCCATGGCATTGAGCACCCGGGTATCGGACAAGGCAGTCTGCCCCGGGCCGCGACCATAGGTTTCTCCGGTGGCCTTGGCCCATCGGGGGACCATGTACGGCATTTCCAGATACCCGCTCTCCTCCACGATATGATTGTTTTTTGTTTCCATATACACGCTGGCATAGGGAAAGTTCGCCACCCCAAATCCCGTCGGATTTCGATCGGAACGAGGATAGACCGCATGGAGAATTTCCACGGGTTCATCCGGCTTGTCCTCGGCCTTGCGCTTGGTTTCGTCCGAACAGCGGCTCCCCCACTCCTGAATCGCCTGCCGAGTCGATATCTCGTACTTGCGATACACGGTGTCCACCTGTCCTCGAATGGATTCGGCCACATAGACTTCACCCAATGGACGAGTGGAAAACCGGACAAAGGTGGTGGTGTCCGCCTCCACATACATGACCGCTGTTCCAAGCAGTGCCACGTCCAGATACAATTCGTGGACATGGGTCTGAAACCCGGAATCCTCGGCATTGAACACCGACACCATCCGTTCACGCGCCTCCTGAAGGAAGGCCCGCACTTCGCTGCTGTCAGCCAACTGTCGATCCTTGACCGAGATATCGAACCACGGCAGCGACGGATTGGTCAGCAACCCGCCCAATGATGACGCCAAAAGCTCCAGCGCATACATGGGAGTGGAATCGAAAATGCGTTCATCGCCCGTCTGACCGCGAAATGAGGAGACCCCACCGAGTGCGGTGAAACTGTTCTTGCGAGGCAGCATGTACTCGGTCAGCTCCTGCCAGGAACTGACCCATGGCTGTCGAAGCTCTTCCAATCCGCTGAATCGTGTCAGCAGGGAACGAGCACGTTCTGTTGCGTCCATGCTATTCCCCCAGCTTGGTTTTCAGCCGTGTCGGGCTGGCTTTTTCCTCTTCGACAAGCGATGCCGAACCGCCCGAAAGGGCCTTTGACGTGCGCTTGTCTTCCAACTGCCGGGCTTCAAGAACCTTTTCCCGCTCTCTTCGACGCGCATCGGCTTCCCGCTTTTGCTGTTCCGCTTCCCGAGCCTTGCGCTCGTCTTCCATGCCAGATGAACCAGTGTCCTTTTGCATCATGGTCGTGGCTGTCGTGGCGACAGAACTGATGATGGCTGCGGCTACCATTGCTGATCCTCCCATACGAAAAATCCTCCTGTGAAAGTGTTTTCCAGAAGGATAGACCCGGTTTTTCGCAAAACCGGCAAATGTCATTGAATGTATACTCGAATCAGCCGACAGGTATAAAAAAACACCTTGACAGGGGCACGGATCGGTCCCTGAAAAAGGCCTGAAAAGCTACTTGCTCACCCACAGGGCCGTGTCAGGAAGCTGTCGCAAAAGATTGATGGACACCGAGGTTGGAAACAGGTTTTCCTTCGTGCCCTGTCTGGTGGTACCATGACGACCAACGCCCACCGCCGCATATGGGTGCTGAGCCGTTTCCTGTACAATGGCCTTGACCACGTTCCTTTCCACCACGGGCTTGAAGACAATCCGTTCGCGGGTGACACCGTTGCGTTCCATGACCTCCACCGCCGCATTGAAAATCGGATCGGACACTGCGATTTCAGCCTCTTTCGGCACGGTATGGAACAGCGTGAAGGCGTGTTTTGTCTCGTCAGCCAACATGTATGAGGCGTGATCCGCCATGCGCAGGCTGGCATCGGAACCATCCAGACAGAGCAATACATCGTGACGCGGTTCGCCAGTGGGCCGCTTGCACACCCAGATGGGAAAATCAATGTCCTGCCAGATCAATTCGTGACACACGGAATTTTCGAACACCGCTTCGAACCACGAAAAAGCCTTCCGGCCAAGGAGCATGGCATCATACAGCCCGCTTCGACACTCCTCGATCAATTCTCGAACCGTGCCTTTTCTGGAATGAATGACTTTGATCCGAACATTGTCATCAGGGCACCCGGTCATATCCTTGAGCCACTGCCGGGACTCGACAAGGGCTTTTTTCCCCTTGTCCTTCTTGTGAGCCATGAATTCCACAAGATCATCACCGGCCGGCACCAGATTTTCCTCGTGCATGGCCCAGGAAGCGGACTTGGGAGCGACATAAAAAAGCGTCAACTTGATGTCACAAAAATTATCAAAAAGTTCTTTGAGAAAACGCAAATTAAACGAGGCGGCGCGGTCATCGCCGATGGCGAGCAAGAGTTCCTTTTGCATATGACTGACTCCGTTGTGAGCGGTTGAGCATGAAATTCTGAAAATGCTGACACAGGATATGTCAATCCACAAGGAAAACACAACCCCGGAGGACTTGTTCTTTGTATCAGCGACTGATATGGCCTTGAAGATAATGACAGACATTGCCCCCCAGCGAATCGGGATTGTTTTCGGAGCCATCCTGATCGCACTCATACTTGCCACAAACGCCTCCGCCCAGAGCCTGAGCCTCATGGCCCCGTCCCTTGCCAATGTGGATGGTCGCCTGACCGCCCGATTCGGTGTGACTGTGGAAGAAAAACCCGTGCTCAAGGGAGAGCTTGAAGACGGGGCTGTCCTGGTGTTGAAATGCTCGGTGAAACTCTTTGAAGAAAGCACATATTGGCTCGACAGCGAGATCTCTTCCGAACTGTTTGAAAGCCAATTGGAATTCGATCCACTGACACAGGAATTCGTCATGACACTTCCGGGTCGGGAAACACCGTTGCGCAACAAGAATCTGGGCCATCTGCTGGATCAGGGGTGGAGCGTGATCGAAGCGGGACTGGGGTCGTGGGCACTGTTGGACAGGGGCACGAAATACAGTCTGCGGCTACACACCTCCATGACCGAAAAAGACGCGCCTGAAGGATTCATGCGATACGTTTATTTCTGGTCCTGGGATGCCGGAGCCAACAACTCGTTTCAGCTCGACTTTACCTACTAGCAAAGGTCACGCCCGATGACGCCCGATCCAATTCGCATAAGCTCTTCCACCCACAGGGAAAAAAAGCGGCGCAAACGGGAATACATTTTCGCTGTCGTCTTTCTGGTGCTCATTCTCGGCCTGACCTGGGCTGAGTTGAAATACTTGAGCGGCGACTATTACCTTATATTAAATCTCCTCATCCTGAACGTAGTGCTCTTGTTGGCCATGGTCTTTTACGTGGCGAGAAATGCGGTCCGCCTCATTCTGGATCGACGCCGAAAAGTCCTTGGTTCCAAGCTCAGAACCCGGTTGGTACTGGCCTTTATTTCTTTGTCCCTCATTCCGACGGCCCTCATTTATCTGGTCTCGGTCAAATTCGTCCAGACCTCGGTGGATTACTGGTTCAAGGGACAAGTGGAAGAATCCATGGAACAGGCCCTTGAGCTGGGCCGCGCCTTTTATGGCTCGGCACAAGACCGGCTCGAACGGCGTGGATCGGTCATGATCGGCGAGATCATTTCCTCCCAATTCGCCTGGGGCGGCAAGGCCATGGATCGATATCTGGAAAAAAAATTCGGCGAATATGACCTCAGTCTGGTCGGTGTCATCACCCCGGAAGGCAATGAGCAGAACACCCACTCCTCAGCCCAATGGCGTGGCTCATGGCCGGAAATCAAGAAAAAAATCGACTGGCAGTCGCTCAAGGCCGATCCTCGATCCTGGACAACCATCATCCCCAAACCCGGCAGCGATCTCGTGCTTGGAGTCACGCCCGTAGATGAAGGACGATCAGGATATCTCGTCATCGGAGAAACCGTCGGACAGGGACTTTTGCACCGACTCGATCAGATCGTGCGCGGTCTGGATGAATATAAAAAACTCAAGTCACGGAAATATCCGTGGAAAATGAATCTTTATCTGACGCTTGGTGTCATGGCCCTGCTCATCATCCTCGGGGCCATCTGGTTTGGCTTCCGGCTTGCCAAGGAGCTGTCCGCGCCGGTTCAGGCCCTGGCCATGGGAACCGAACGCATCGGGCGAGGCGACTTGTCCGTCCGACTCGAAGACCGATCCGATGACGAACTGGGTTTTCTGGTCCAATCCTTCAACCGAATGGCCGAAGACCTGGAACAAAGTCAGGAATCCGTCCAACAGGCCAACATCAGGCTGGCCCAGCAGAATCAGGAACTGGAACGGCGCGGTCAATACATCGAAGCCGTACTCAACAACATCACCTCCGGGGTCATTTCCATGGATTCCGCCGGGCGTATAGGCACGGTCAACACTGCCGCCGAAAGCATCCTCGGCATCCCCGGTGCGATTCTCATCGGACGAAAACCACACCACTTCCTGTCCGGGGATTTTGCCCGGATGATGGAAGACGCCTTGAAACAACTGTCGGCAAAATCGGGTGGCGTCTGGCAGCGACAACTGGATTTACCTGTGCGCGGCAAGACCATCAAGGTACTGGTCAATGTGGTGTCGCTCAAGAATGTGGGTGGTCGTGACGCCGGACATGTCGCGGTTTTTGAAGACATCACCGAGCTGGAAAAGATTCAGCGGCTGGCGGCATGGCGGGAAGTCGCACGACGCATCGCCCACGAAATCAAGAACCCGCTGACCCCCATCAAACTGTCGGCCCAACGGCTGCAACGCAAATATGGCGAGACCATCAGCGAACCGACCTTCGATCAATGTACCGGCCTGATCGTCAATCAAGTTGAACGATTACAGAACATGGTCACCGAATTTTCCGCGTATGCCAAATTGCCGGACGTTCAGCCCAAACCCGATTCACTGGCACCGCTGCTTGAAGAAGTCTCGGCCATGTTCGAAAACACCCACCGGGAAATCAGTTGGACGCTTTCCCCGGAGCCGCCCCTGCCCGACTTCCCGTTTGATCGCGAAGCCATTCGCAAAGTGCTTATCAACCTGCTCACCAACGCGGCCGAAGCCTTGAAGGACAGATACGACGCCCAGGTGGAGATCTCCGCCACCCACGACACTGAAAAAGGACATATCATCGTGACCGTCGCGGACAATGGACCGGGGCTGCCAGACAATTCATCCCGATTATTCGAGCCGTACTATACCGAAAAGAAAGGTGGAACCGGCCTGGGACTGACCATTGTCAGAACCATTGTTTCCGATCACGGCGGGCAGGTCCGTGCCCAGGCAAACGACCCCATCGGCACTGTTTTCATTTTCGAATTGCCGGACGCCTGATCCTTTCCCTTCCTCCCTTTTTCTCCCCGTCGTCCCGAAATCTCCCTCCGAAATCAACGCTCGTGAACCTTCCCTTTGTCATTGAATTGGAATTATACTGTGTCCCGTGCTCCTTTTACGATATGCCATTTACGTATAAGCGACAGAAAACAGGAAGGAGCGTCAATTGCGTGCACTCATTGCCGGAGGAACCGGCTTCATCGGTCAGGCCCTCGTTGAAGAGCTAAAGAACCACGGTTGGGAAATCGTCATTCTGTCCCGACGTCCCGCAAAGGTGGCTGACACTTTTGAAACAGGCGTCATCGGTCTGAACTGGGACAATGGCGACTGGCCCGCCCTGATCGGCCCGGAAACGGCCATCATCAATCTGGCCGGGGCCAATATCGCCGCTGGCCGCTGGACCACGGCCAGAAAACAACAAATCCTCGACAGCCGGGTCAAGACCGGTACACGGCTGGTGCAGGCCATAAAAGACTGTGGTGCCCTGCCATCGGTCATGATTCAGGCCTCGGCGGTGGGTTACTATGGTCCGTGTGACCAGACTCCTGTTGACGAAGACACCCCGTCCGGCACGGGATTTCTGGCTGATGTCACCCGTCAGTGGGAAGCCTCAACCGCAGAACTGGAGACCATGGGGGTCCGCCGGTGCCTCCTTCGGACTGGCATGGTACTCGGCAATGGCGGCGCGCTCGAACGGATGCTGCCACCGTTCAAATTCTATATGGGAGGCCCACTGGGGTCCGGCCAGCAAGGCGTATCCTGGATTCATCTGGCCGATGAGGTCAAAGCCATCCGATTCCTGCTCGAAAACACGGCAACACACGGCCCGTACAATCTGACCGCACCGGAACCCGTCCTCTTTCGCGACTTTGCCAAGGCCCTCGGGACCGTGCTGGGCCGACCGTCAGCCATGAAAATTCCCGGAACAATACTCCGACTCTTTCTGGGAGAAATGGCAGACGAACTGCTTCTGTCAGGCCAAATGGCCCACCCGACCCGATTGCGCAAGGCGGGATATAAATTTGCCATCCCCACCCTTGAACACGCGTTGCAGGATATCCTGTCCTGACCATCACCCGCCCAAACCATGAACGTCCCTGCCGGATCAACCGACAGGGACGTTGTATGCAACAGCAGTTACGAGAGTGTGAGATCGTAACTAGTCGTTCAATGCTTCGTACACATTACCCACCATTTTCTCGCTGGGGGTCAATGTTTTTTCGCCCGGTGTCCATTTGGCTGGGCACGCTTCGGCAGGATGGTCCTTCAAGTAGGTATTTGCTTCCATTTTCCGAACCAGTTCGTCGGCATTTCGACCGACATTGTAATAGTTGACTTCCGACGAAACCAACATCCCTTCCGGGTTGATGACAAAGGTTCCGCGCAGAGCCAGACCGGTATCAAAATCCCAGACGTCAAAGAACCGGGAGACTTCACCCGTGGGATCAGCAGCCATCTTGAACCGGACATCCGCCAGCAACCGCTCATCTGTTTTCCAGGCCAGATGCGTGAATTTGGTGTCCGTGGACACGGAAATCACTTCGGCTCCCTCTTTTTTCAGAACCTCATGCTTGGCGGCCAAATCAGCCAATTCCGTGGGGCAGACAAACGTGAAGTCCGCAGGATAAAAAAACAGGACAACCCATTTGCCGTCCCGGCGCAACGCCCCCAGGTCCACTTCACAAAATCCGCCCTCGGTCGGGTCATAGGATTCCATGACAAACTCGGGAACAGGTTGGCCGACTTTGGCAAAATCAGGCATGGTCTCTTCGTTGGTATGTTCAGTGCTCATATACATATCCTTCATCTTTGCTTGGTTATTTTAATAGTAACGATTCGCGTTATCAAGTAACTACGGTGAAGACGAAATATCGTCAAGTCTTTTTTGCGGTTTTCCGAGCTTTTCCCCCGGAGCGAGGTCGTGTATACTGAAGTTTCGTGCCGGAACGAAAAAGGTGTGAACACTCCGGCAGCACCACGACATCAACAAAGAGAGTATATATGAGCCACGGTTTCACCAAAGTCAGGGAAATGGACATCGCGGAAATGGACACCAAAGCCATTGTGTACCGGCATGACAAGACCGGCGCACGGGTTGTGTCCATGATAAACAACGACGAGAACAAGGTCTTCGGCATCTCCTTTCGGACGCCGCCCGAGGATTCCACGGGCATCGCACACATTCTGGAACACTCGGTCCTGTGCGGATCTGACAAGTTCCCGGTCAAGGAGCCGTTCGTCGAACTGCTCAAGGGATCGCTCCAGACCTTTCTCAATGCCCTGACCTTTCCCGACAAGACCTGTTATCCCGTGGCATCGGCCAATGTGCAGGATTTCTACAATCTCATCGATGTCTATCTGGACGCGGTTTTCTACCCCCGTCTCACGGAAAACACCCTCAAACAGGAGGGATGGCATTACGAATTGGAAGCAAAGGACCGTGACCTCACGTACAAAGGCGTGGTGTTCAACGAGATGAAAGGCGCGTATTCCTCGCCCGATTCCCTGCTGTACGAACATTCCCAGCAATCCCTGTTCCCGGATATCACCTATGGATTGGATTCCGGTGGAGACCCGGCGGTCATCCCGGATATCACCTTTGAACAATTCATGAAATTTCATAAGGATCACTACCATCCGTCCAACGGTTACGCCTTTTTCTACGGCGACGACGACCCGGAAAAACGGCTCGAAATTCTGGACGCGGTCTTCTCCCGATTCGATGCCATAGACGTGACTTCAACCCGCATTCCTGTTCAGGAACGGTTCACCGAGGCCAAGGCCATCCGCAAGGGTTATCCTGCCTCCGACCGTCTGGCCAAGGGCATGTTCACGGTCAACTGGTTGCTGGCCGAGACTGCGGACCCGAACCTGAATCTGGCCCTACATGTGCTCGAACACATCCTTGTCGGGTTGCCAAGTTCCCCGCTCAAAAAAGCACTCATGGATTCCAATCTCGGTGACGATCTCGCCGGTGTCGGTCTCGAAGCGGACATTCGCCAGATGTTTTTCTCCATCGGACTCAAGGGAATGCACCCGTCCAACGCCATCAAGGTCGAATCCATCATTTTCCACACCATCAAGGATCTCGTGGAAAACGGCATTGACGCCCGCGACATCGAAGCCGCGATCAATTCCGTGGAATTCTCCCTGCGGGAAAACAACACCGGCTCCTATCCGCGCGGTCTGTCACTCATGTTCCAGGCCCTGTCTTCCTGGCTCTACGACGACGAAAACGACGGTGATCCCCTGCTGCTCCTGCCGTTTGAAAAGCCCCTCAACAACATCAAAAGCTGGGTTGCCAACGGCGACAAGATCTTCGAGGAACTTCTGGCCCGCCTCTTCCTGCACAACACGCATCGCACCACGGTGTTGCTCGAACCGGATCACAAAATGGCCCGGAAACAGGCCAAAACCGAATCCGATCGACTGGCTGCCGCCAAAAGAGCCATGTCCGACGAACAAATCGAAGCGGTCATGGCCGAGGCCAAGGAATTGAACCGTTTGCAGGCCGCGCCGGACAGCCCGGAAGCACTGGCCTCCATTCCCCGTTTGGCCGTCACGGATCTTCCCTTGAAAAATCGCATCATTCCCACCGACATCCGCGACATCGAAGGCCGCACGCTCGTCTCGCACGATCTGCCCACCAACGGTATCGGCTATCTCGATTTCGGATTCGATCTCTCCTGCGTGCCGGAAAATCTCGTGCCCTACGCCGGTATTTTCGGTCGCATTCTGCTCGAATCAGGCACCGCCAAGCGGGACTACATCGACTTGTCCCAGCGCATTGCCCGCACATCCGGCGGCATCTCCGCCCAGCCATTTTCCTCGCCCATTCGCGATTCGAAACTCGCGGCGGCTCGCTTGTTCATTCGCACCAAGGCCACCAGTGACAAGCTCTCCCCAACCTTGGACATCCTCACGGAAATCCTGACATCCGCCACCCTCGACAACAAGGAACGCGTCGCTCGCATCGTTGCCGAAGCCCGCGCCCGCGCCGAACAACGACTTGTTCCCTCCGGTCACATGGTCGTTGCCACCCGGCTCCGCGCTCGGACGCACGTCGGGCATGCCATGGAAGAAGCCATGTCGGGACTGACCAATCTCAACTTCCTGCGCCATCTCGAACAGCGGGTTGAGCAGGATTTCCAATCCGTGGCCGACGATCTCGAACGTTTCCGTTCACTCGTCATCGCCAAGAACACCCTCATCATCAACGCGACCATGGATGCTGCGACCTTCACCCCCATCGAAGCCGATCTTCGCACGCTCATCACTGCATTGCCCGAATCCGACGCCGAAACCGTAACGCGCGCCATCCCTGATCTGCCCGCCCGAGAAGGACTCGCCATCCCCGCACAGGTCAACTATGTCGGCAAAGGCTGCTCTGTCTCTGACCACGGCTTCTCCTTCACCGGCTCGGCACAGGTCATCAACAAACTCATCCGAACCGGCTACCTCTGGGAAAAAGTCCGCGTCCAAGGCGGAGCCTACGGTGCTTTCTGCCTCATGGACCGACTCAGCGGTGCGCTCGCCTTCGTCTCCTATCGCGATCCCAACGTCGCCAAAACCGTCGTCGCCTTTGACAACGTTGCCAACTATCTCGAAACATTCGATGTCTCTACCGACGAACTCGAAAAAGCCGTCATCGGTGCCATCGGCGAAATGGACTCCTACCAGTTGCCAGATGCCAAAGGCTTCACCGCCCTCATTCGACATCTCACCCACCAGGATGACGACGCCCTCCAACAACTCAGAGACCAGGCCCTCGCAACAACCAAGGATGATTTCAAAGCACTCGCCAAAGCCATGCAAATCAACGCTCAACACGGCGCCATCTGCGTGCTCGGTGAAACCGCCGCCATGGAAAACGCCAAACTCGATCTCGATATCAAAACCGTTTTGTAATAAAGACTACCGGCAGTCGCCTTCAGCGTGGCCCTACCGGGGGTCGCCTTCAGCGGGAGCCTACCGGCAGTCGCCTTCGGCGGGACCAGAGAACCCTTTGAAAAGGGTTCTCTGGACTCTCCGAAACTTTTTGTCGCTCGCTTCGCTCGAAGCTGTCGGCAGCGTGAGTTCGTGCGGTTTTTGGGAAGGCGTCATAAAAAATATTTTTTTTTACAGGCTCTATTAAAAAAAACTCAAAACACGTCTTTTCTGCACAGCTCTCTTACTTCTTAACCCATCCCCTCCTTCTTCAATCCCACTCAACGGATGTCGTAGGGCCTCGCCAAAAGCGCGCCAAAAAGTTCTGGAAGGGAGTCCAGAGGGGAACCTCTTGAAAGAGGTTCCCCTCTGGCCGTCGGAGACATTCCACAGCACACACCCCACACGACAGCCGTCCCCTCACGCGGACGCGCGCACCTGCCGAAGGCACATAAAAAGTTTAGGAAAAGAGAGAGATAGGGGGTCTGGGGGAAAGGGAGAGAAAAAGCCCTTTTCAAAAGGTTTTTCTCTCCCTTTCCCCCAGCCGCCGGAGGCAATTCTTCATACTAGGCTATGAGGCTGAGTCAGTGAGGGCGAGGCGGAGACCGAATCCGATAAAGAGGGTACCGGCGGCACGTTTGATCCAGTGCTGGTATTTGCCACCGTTGCCCAAGGCATTTGAAGCCTTGGCGGCAGTCCATGCCCAGCCGAAATTGACGAGTGTGCCATTCAGGGTGAACAAAATACCGAGAAAGAGAAAGGCCAGGGGCTTTGATTGGGCGTTGGCGGACACGAATTGGGGGAGAAAGGCGAGAAAGAAAAGGGCGACTTTGGGATTAAGGGCGTTGGTCCAAAAACCTTGGGCAAAAACCTTTCGCTTGGAAAGGGATTGATGGGATACGGAGGGCGCATCTTTTTTCCCGGCACACCACATGGTGACACCGATCCAGACGAGATAGGCGGCACCAGCATACTTGACGATCATGAAGGCGGTGGCGGATGTCGCGAGAATGGCGGAGAGCCCAAGGGCTGCGGCGAAAACGTGAACGAAACAGCCGGAGCCGACCCCGAGCGCAGCCAGGGCACCGCCTTTCCAACCGAGGGAGGCTCCCCTGCTCACAATATAAAAAACATCCTGTCCGGGAGTGATATTCAAAAGCAGCCCAGAAAGTATGAACAATACGAGATCATGGGTGCCGAACATGGATGTTCCTCCGATTTAGTGGCCGGTCGGTTGTGGTTGATCCGAGGGCATGGGGAATATGGCATCATACGCCCAATTGTAGAGATAGGCATAGACCAGAAAGAACAGGGCGAAGCCAATATCCGTGACAAAGGCGGCCCAGAGAGAAAGCTCCAACCACCATGCGACAAAGGGAACAGTAAGAACCAGCAGGCTGGCCTCGAAACTCACGGCATGAACGGCTCTGAGCCACGGCGGCCGGTCATTGACCTTTCGCCCCAACTTCACGAGCAGATGGTCGAAAGCGAGATTAAATATGTAATTGCAGCCCATGGCTGTCAGGGAAATGATCATGGACATGGTCCCCACTTTGAGCAATTCCCGATCAAGAATCCAGGAAGCAAGCGGGGTACAGGTGAGAAGTCCGATGACTTCAAACATAATTGTGTGGCGGAGCCTATCTGCTTGAGTACGCATGGGAGAGGTCTTTACACGGAGTTAAATCAGTTGTCCATGAAGGAAAACTCACGAATTAAAAGCGGTCAAAGTCCGGGTATTGATGTCCCCACTTTTCATAGATAGCGGCCAATTTCCCGGCCTTGTGCAGGGCCATGATTCCTTCGTCAAACAAACGCATGACCTGGTCAGCCCGCTGCGTGTTGCCCAGAACTGGATGATAAGATCTGGTCCCCACGACCTGACAATCATACTCGTCACGATTGAATGGAAGGCCGGAGACTTCAATGGAATGTTCGATGAAAAGCCGGTCATCCACGTAGAAATCTGACCGCCCCATCAGGATCATTTGCAAACATTTGATACCGGACGACATGTCCCTGATGTGGACCGGCACGGAAAAATCCCATTCATGGTAATAGCCAAGCTGACAGACAACTTCCCTGTTCCTGAGCGTGTCCACCCCCTGCCACTGGCCAACCGTCTCCTTGTTATAAAAGACATGGTAGTCGTTCACGTACAAAGGATACCGGGATAAATGCAAATTGGAACTCGTGGCCCTGTCATCACAAATCATCATATCCGCTTGACCCGAGAGCACTAACTCATCCCCCCGATTGGTTGGAACATATTCATGCTTCACCGTGATTCCATACAGGGCGAACACCGCGTCAAGCACCTCATGATACAACCCAGTCCCGTCCTCATGCGTAAAGGTCTCCCATGCCGGACCAGTGGTATAGACTTCCGTCACCGTTTCTCCATAGGCGGGAGATACAAACGAATTGAAAAAAATAATGAAAAAAAACAGCCATTTTTTGTTCACACGCCCACCCTGTACGGTTGAATATTCGATGACAATATATTTTATTATCGAAAAAAATGATAGGGGCCGATACCCTATTGACTTATCACTGTTTATAAAATTTTTTTTGAGCATATGCTCATTTCGCTTGACGATAAGGATTATCAGCGTATGGTCATTTCAACACGTGTTCATATGAGAAGAGGGAACCATGGGACGACAGAAAAAACGGCGGATGGTGCAACAGGAACCCGATACGACTTTTTACAAGCCGCAAGGAATTCCCATGCAGAAACTGAAGAGTGCCACGATGACCTTCGAAGACCTCGAAGCAATACGCCTTGCGGATGCGGAAGGGCTTTCCCAGATGGACGGGGCAAAGGCAATGGGAGTATCCCGTGCCACTTTCGGACGAATTCTCGGTGCGGCCCGGTCAATCGTTGCACACGCATTGACCAAGGGACACGCCATTCGCATTGAAGGCGGACATTACACCCTTGCTTGTAAAGGGGCACCCTGCCCCAAAATGCAATCGGACAACTCGTCTTTAAAAGATGAGGAGGAAGCTATGCCAGGTATGAACGGTAATGGATCAGGCGGTGGTCGCGGAATGGGTCAAGGTCGTGGAATGGGCCAAGGCCAGGGTCAAGGACAAGGCCGCGGAATGGGTCAGGGCCAAGGTCAGGGACAAGGTCAAGGTCAGGGACAAGGCCGTCAATCGGGTCAGGGTCGCTGCGTTGGTGGCCAGGGTCGCGGAATGGGCCCGGGCAAAGGTCAAGGTCGCGGCATGGGCGGCGGCGGTCGAGGCATGGGCGGCCAGGGCCGTGGCATGGGTGGTCAAGGCATGAGCGGCGGCAACCAAGGAATGGCTCGTTCCATGGGCACAGGAAATACATCACAACAATTCAATTCAACCCAACAAGTTAAGGATAATACGATGAAAAAAATTGCAGTAACCAGTGAAGGACCGACCCTCGACGACAAAGTAGATCCCCGTTTTGGCAGAGCCGGTGGCTTTGTCGTCGTCGATCTCGACACCATGAACGCCGAATACCTGGACAACGGGTCTTCTCAGGCCATGGCTCAGGGTGCCGGAATCCAGGCTGCTGAAAACGTGGCAAACGCTGGTGCCGAAGTGCTCCTGACCGGATTTGTCGGTCCCAAGGCCTTCACCGCCTTGCAGGCCGCCGGTGTCAAAATCGGCCAGGATGTGGCCGGAATGACCGTGCGTGAAGCAATTGAAAAATTCAAGAAAGGCGAAGTGCCAATGGCCGACAACGCCAACGCACAAGCAGGGGGCAACAAGTGATCTACGCCGTAGCCAGCGGCAAGGGCGGTACGGGCAAGACAACCATGTCTTCGTCCCTGGCCGCCCTCTGGGATACCCCCATCACTCTGGTGGATTTGGATGTTGAAGAGCCGAATCTGCACCTCTTTCTCAAGCCGGAACTGAACGACATTCAGAAGGCGTATATCGAGGTGCCAGAGGCTGACGAAGACAAATGCACCAAGTGCCGGGCCTGTTCCGACATATGCCAATTCAAGGCAATTACGATTATGGCTGATACCCTGCTGACCTTTCCGGAGATGTGTCACGGATGCGGCGGGTGTTTCGAAGTCTGTCCCGAAGGCGCACTCACTCCCGGCAAACGGGAGCTGGGTGAAATCTGCCGGGGCACAGCGGACGGCAATGACTTCATCATGGGCCGTCTGCGTATCGGCGAAGCAATGAGCCCTCCGCTCATGCGCCAAATTCGGGAAGAGTTCCCCGCGCTCAAGGCCAAAGGCGATGTCCTTATCGACGCGCCTCCCGGTGTGAGTTGTCCTGCCATGGCCGCGGTCATGGACGCGGACTGCATCGTGCTGGTCACGGAACCCACACCATTTGGATTCCACGACTTCAAGCTGGCGTGGGAGGCATTCAAACCCATGGGCAAACCCATGGGCGCCATCATCAATCGCGCCGGAATCGGTGACAACACCGTACAGAACTTCTGTGCGGACAACGATATCCCCATCTGGGCGGAAATCCCCTACTCCCGCGAAGTCGCCGAAGCGTATTCCAAAGGTGATGTGATCGCCAAGGCACTCAAGCCACTGGAACCCACCTTTACGGCTTTGCGTGAGAACATGCGGGCTGCTGCCAAAAAAGCCAAGGAGGTCAGCCATGCATGAGATCGTCATTATCAGCGGTAAAGGCGGTGCAGGCAAAACCTCGATCACCGGCGCATTTTCGCACCTCGCGGACAAAGCCATTCTCTGTGATCTGGATGTGGATGCCCCGGATTTGCACCTCTTGCTCGATCCCAAAATCGAATTCGAGGAATCCTTCAGGTCCGGCAATGAGGCAGTTATCGATAACGATCTTTGTACAGGCTGCGGCCGATGCGAGGAACTCTGTCGATTCAATGCCATCAGCCACAAAGACGACCTGTTCACCATCGATCCGATGCAGTGTGAAGGCTGCAAGGTCTGCGTAACTCTGTGCCCGGCCGAGGCCATTGAATTCCCGGAAAGGCATTGCGGTCAATGGTATGTCTCCAAAACCCGATTCGGCGAGATGGTTCACGCCCAACTCTTTCCCGGTGAGGAAAACTCCGGGCGACTGGTCACACTGCTGAAACAGCGGGCACGGGAAATGGCTGAAGAGCAAGGGCTGGATATCGTCCTGTGTGACGGTGCCCCTGGTATCGGGTGCCCGGTCATCAGCTCCATGGCCGGAACGGATCTGGCTGTGGCGGTGACGGAACCGACACTCTCCGGTCTGCACGACCTCAAACGTGTGGCCGAATTGTGTGACGGATTCCGGACCAAGGTCGCCGTCCTGATCAACAAGTGGGATATCAATCCGGATTTGTCCGATAAAATAGAGACATACTGTACCGAAAAAGGCTATACTGTCGTTGGCCGTTTTCCGCATGACAAAAAAGTGGTGGATTCGATGTTACACCGCCAAGTCATTACAGAATATGAAGATGGACCGCTTTCAGCGACACTGAAACAGGCATGGTCGGACATTCTGGACATGCTCAAGGATATCAAGAAATAACCAAACCTTCAGAAGGAGATAGGAATATGGAAACTCTCGTAGCTGTTCCCACTGCGGAACCAGGTGGCATGGACGCCTCTGTTGACGCCCACTTCGGCCACTGCGGCATGTACACACTGGTAGCGATCGCCGATGGTGCCGTCAAAGAAGTCACCACGGTCCCGAGCTGCCCCCACGAACAGGGTGGCTGCATGGCTCCTGTTCAATACCTGGCTGACCACAAGGTCAAGGCCCTGATTTCCGGCGGCATGGGAATGCGTCCGCTCATGGGATTCAACCAGGTCGGCATCCAGGTTTTCCACGGCAACGGTGCCCCCACAGTCAAGACTGCCATTGAAGCATTTCTGCATGACAGCCTGCCTGTTTTCACCGCTGAACAAACGTGTGGCGGAGGCCGGTAAACCCCATGTCTATCGTCTTTGCAACAACCCGCGCCGAATCACTTGGTGAGTTCATGGACTCGCTGACTGATTCCAGCGGACAGAAAATCGATGTGGTGTCCTCTGGTAAAGCCGCCCTTGAAGCCGTCAAGGACGGGGCCGTCAAACTCGTCGTCATCGATGAAGGGTTGCACGACTTCACTTCCTTGGATCTGGCTCTGGAAGTCATCAAGGTGAACGCCATGGTCCACACAGCCACGGTTACCTCGTTGTCTGCCAAGGATTTTCACGATAAAAGTGAAGGTCTTGGCGTCCTCATGGGACTTCCGGTCAATCCCGGAAAAGAGGATGGGGTCAAACTGGCGGAAGCCTTCGGCAGAATGTAATTAGACGAATTCCATTCTCACAAAAAAAAGAGGGGATGCTCACCGGCATCCCCTCTTTTTTTGTGAGAATGATTGCCAACAACTGTTAGCATCAGGTACGCTTGGTGCCATTATGAGACCCCAAAATCACCAATTCCTGATTGTGTACAGGATGTTCACCATTTTTCCCCTAATCACGGGTATATTCTTGCTGATAACGGTGCTGGATGCGGCGGCCACGGCCAAGGATATGGCATGGTACCGCGATCACGGTGTCACCGTGGTCAACCCGCCGAATTCCGCCCCGCTGTCATTTCTGGGTATCAACGGAACACCCAAGGGTTACCTTATCGATATATGGAAAAAATGGTCTGAAAAAACTGCCATTCCCGTTCATTTCGAATTCGCCCAATGGGACAAGACACTGACCGGCGTGGCGCAAGGGACATACGATATCCACGGAGGCCTGTTCATGAGTGAAACACGTTCAGCCTTTCTGGATTTCTGTATACCGTTTCACGAAATTCAATCCGCCCTGCTTGTCACAAAAAATAACGATGTCGCACTCTCTCGATTATACAGCACATTCACCGTCGGTGTTCTCAAAAAGGGCTACACAGAAGACTTCATCAGAAAAGCCCATCCCACGCTCAAGGTCAGCCAATTCACCGCAATAAGCGATATGCGACACGCACTGGCTAACGAAACCATTCAGGCTGCCGCCGGAAACCACCCCATTCTTGGATTCGAACTGCGAAAACTCGAAAAAGGGCAGGATATTCTCGTCAAACAGATTCTCTTCAAACGAAACATTCACGGGGCGGTTGCCAAAGGAAACACCCCACTTCTCACTGTGGTGGACCAGGGATTTTCCGATATCACCCCCGCCGAGTACAAAAACATCGCCAACCACTGGTTCGTGCTCCAGACCCGCAAAATCGACTGGTTTCGCTATGCCCTGACCGCCGGAGCCATTCTCTTCATCGCCACCATGATCGCGGTTCTGCTGGGCCGTGGAAGTATCTCCGAGCATCACTCGGCAGACTGACAGGCCGTCCCGCCTTCACGGTCCATCCCCCGATAATTCACGGCCTCGGCCAGATGATCGACCCCAATGGCGGACTCGTCCGCCAAATCGGCAATGGTCCGGGCGATCCGCAGGATACGCGTATACGCTCGCGCAGACAGTCCCAACGATTCAACAGCCTGTTTCAAAAAGCCGTGCTCAACTTCTGTCAATTCGCAAAACTTCTCCAAAGCCCCGCCTTCCAACGACGCATTGAGTGAAAAATGTCGATCGGCGTACCGCTTGAGCTGAATTTCGCGCGCGGCCAAAATTCGAGCTCGCATGGTGGCCGAATCCACCGTACTCCCGGCCCGTTTCAGATCTTCATACGGCACGGCGGGCACATCCACATGCAAATCGATACGATCGAGAAGCGGCCCGGAAATCTTGCCCCGATACCGCTGTACCGCCAGCGGGGTACACGTACAGACATGCGTGTCATCCGACATGTAGCCGCACGGACAGGGATTCATTGCCGCAACCAACATGACATCCGCCGGGTATTTCAAAGTCATCAGCGACCGGGAAATCGAGACTTCCCCGTCTTCAAGTGGTTGCCGCAGGACTTCAAGCACGCTTTTCTTGAATTCCGGCATCTCATCCAGAAAAAGCACGCCCCGATGTGCCAAAGAGGTTTCACCCGGTTGAGGATACCGTCCACCACCGATCAATCCCACGTCCGAAATGGTGTGGTGCGGCGTCCGAAACGGACGGGTCACCAGCAACGCCCGATCCTTGGGAAGCAGTCCGGCCACGGAATAGATCTTGGTCACTTCCAACGCCTCTTCAAAACGCAATGGCGGCAAAACCGTGGGAATCCGCTTGGCCAGCATGGTCTTTCCCGAGCCGGGAGGCCCGATAAACAACAGGTTGTGACCGCCAGCCGCCGCTATTTCGATGGCGCGTTTGGCGTGCTCCTGCCCTTTGACCTCATTGAAATCAATTTGATGGGATTGCCGTTCATTCCATAATGTTTTGATATCTATAGCGATCGGCTCAACGGTTTCTTCCCCCAACAACAGACGAACCACCTGTCCGAGATCCGTGGCACCGACAACGGCAATATCTTTGACCACCGCCCCTTCCCGTCCATTGGCCGCCGGAACAATGATCCCCGTGCCCGATTGTTCGTTCGCGGTGAGTGCCAGCGGCAACACGCCGGGAACGGATTTAAGATCGCCGGTCAGGGACAATTCTCCAGCCAAAAACCATGGATCGATGGCCTCCTGACTGAGCACCCCCATTCCCACAAGAATACCGATGGCCAACGGCAGATCATAGGCACTGCCTGCCTTGCGGACATCAGCAGGAGCGAGATTCACCGTAATCCGGGCGGGAGGCACTTTATAGCCACAATTCTTGAGCGCGGAAAAGACCCGTTCCTTGGATTCCTTGACCGCCCCTTCAGCAAGACCCACCATGGTGAAACACGGCATCCCGGACCGGGAAAAATCAACTTCGAGTTCGACTTTGAAGGCGTCAATGCCCATGAGGGCGGCGCAAGAGACTTTGGCTATCATATGAAATATCCATCTGAGGTTGGCAACAGCACTGAAAGTCTTACCCAAACCCTCGTGATTCCGCAAACAAATATACCTTTAACGAACCAACACTGTCAGCTATACTCTTAAGGAAGCTCCTCCTCATCGCTCTTTTGGGCAATCTCTCCGCCGGACAAGCCTTTCTTCTGCTTTTTTCCTGATGACGCTCCTCCCATGCCCGCATGTGAAAAAGCCCTGTATCTATATAACCCGTTGCATGAATTGAAGATATCAGCTATAGACCCGCGCAAATATACCCTTTATCAAGGGAAAGACTGTAACGAGAGGATTATGAAGCAGCAGACAGAATTTTCAAAAACCATTTTCCTGGCCAAACTCACACTTCCGGTTCGCACACTGATGACCAGGTCTGCGGTAGACTGTGCAGCGCATGTTGCCAAAATACTTTCTTTTGATGAAAAAGGAATTTTTGGCATCAAGCTCGCCGTTGATGAAGCATTTTGTAATGCTGTCGAGCATTTTTCAGGAGTAATCACTCCTGATGAACGAATCCATATCGAATTTTTCATAGAAGATGACATGCTGGTCATCTCCATTCGGGAGAAAGGGATTCCCTTTGATCGCCGACAAGCTGAACGTTACACGCCTGAGAGTCTGGACACCATGAACAAACCTGGGCTGGGCACACTGCTCATGCACCAATCAATGGATTCCGTCGAACTGTTTGTCCATGGCCGAGACGGCAAGGAAACCCGGCTGAAGAAACGACTCGCATACGGAGCGTTGCCCCCGGAACTGGTCGAATCGACAGCAGACAGACAGGGGAAAAAACGGATAACGGTCAAAAACCCGGACATTCGATTGACCAGTCCCGATGAATTGGCTGAAGTCTGTCGGCTGGCCTGGCGATGTTACGGATTCACTCAGGAAGATTTTCTCTATGATCTCGATGCACTGACCCAAAAAATAAAACGCCATGAGTTCACCTCTGTCACGGCATTCGACCCGGAAAGCGGGGCCATGATCGGCCATGCCGGTTTCAAATATCACGATCCGGCCGTCAAGGTTCCCGAACTTGGGCTGGCCTTTGTTGACCCGACATACCGTTCGCCGGGACTGCCAAAAAAATTGGCACGACTGCTTTTCGATATTGCCGAACAGGAAGGCGACCGGGGTATTTTCGATTGTTCAGTGACTACGCACACCTTTTCCCAAAAAGGGATGCAGGAAATGGGATCTCGCCCCTGTTCTCTGCTCATGGGAATCGCAGCCTCGGGAATGCAAGCAAAGGAACTCGCCACCTCGCGGCAGGAAAAAGGCTCAGTCATGAGCCATTATTACGCCTTTGACCGGACACCAAAGACGCTCTTTATCCCCACCCGCCATCGGGATATGATCGCCGAGATCTACACCTGGCTTGATCTCCCGAGGACGTTTGAAGCAGGTTCCTCACAGCCATTGATTGAAAAATCATCTGTCACGGTCTTTCCGCTCCCTGACGAATTGAATGTCGCCTTCATCACCGTTCACACCATCGGCTCCACCACACGACAGGAAATTGTCGAAGGATTTCGGCAGTGTGAAAACGCCCGTCACGATGCTGTGTATATTCTCCTTCCACTGGGAGTTCCCGCATCCCCTGACGTGGTTGCAGACTGCGAAGACCTCGGATTTTCTTTCGCCGGAATCATGCCACACGTCCACGATGGTGATGACAGAATATTGATGCAACGTGTTCATATCGAATTGGATATGGATGCAATCAAAGTCTATGGCGATATGTCCAAAACACTTTTTTCATATATCAGAAAGGAACGAGAACGAGTCTCTGCTACTGTGACATAAATTTTTCAGAACACATCCACGCGAAAGAGTGGAAACATTATATAATGAAGGCCCTCCATTGGGTCACGAACAGTTTCATATCATCCATAAAAGAATGCAGGGAGATTCCCATGGGTATCAGAACCAAAATTTTCACCCCTCTATTAATCGTCACATTGATAATGATTACAGGCGGAATATTCTGCCTCACATCACAATTCGAGACGCTCAAAGGGTCTTTCGTTTCCCTTATCATTAAAGGAAAAGTGGAAGACACCCAACAATCCATCACGAAGATGTCCAGAAATGCCCTTGAACAGGCCGCACTGTTCAGCAGAATGCCGGCAGTGGTGGAGGCCTTTACCATTGCCAGCCAAGGAAACATGAATGATCCGAAAGACTCGCGAGCACAGGAAGCAAGGGAACGCCTGAGAACCACCCTTTCACCAGTGCTTCGGGGGTACAAGGAAGCGACCGGAACCAACTTCAAGGCACATTTTCATCTGCCCACAGCACGGAGCCTCGTTCGGGTCTGGCGAGAAAAACAGGCCAAGAAAAACGGCAAATGGGTCGACATTTCAGACGATCTCTCCTCGTTTCGCAATACAGTCATTGACGTCAACCAGAACCATCGTCCAGTCCAGGGCATCGAGCCTGGCCGAGGCGGATTCACCATCCGGGGACTGGCTCCCGTCACCGGGACCGATGGAACACACCTCGGGTCTGTCGAAGTGCTCATCGGTTTTGACGGTATTCTCAAAACCATGGAGTCGTCCGGGGGCATGAAAACCCTGCTGTACATGGACTCCGGGTTACTCCCCATCACCACCAAATTGCAGGACCAAAAAAAGAACCCGATCAAAAACAGTCGATACGTCCTTGTCTACGGACAAAAAAACACCGTCACACGGGAAGCGGCGACCGAGGAACTGCTTCGAAACGGCATGAACGACACCTCGATTTTCATTGACGGAGATCAGGCGCTAGGCGCGTTCCCAGTCATGGATTATCGAGGAAAAACCATCGGCGTAATTGTTCTTTCCATGGATATTTCACCGCAGGAAGCCATGATTTCCACGGTAATGTGGATCATCATGGGCATCATGCTCGCCATGGTCATTGCACCGGTGCTCATTATCCTCTGGGTGCTGCACCAGTCCGTCATGACTCCCATCACTGATTGCAGTCAGCAGGTTGCCCGTATTTCCCAAGGAGATCTTGGCCGAATCAAGACCAATGACCGCACCGATGAAATGGGCGTCATGCTCACGGCCATCGGGACAATGAGTGACCGGCTCAATGAGACATTGCTCAATGTCCGGCAGGTCTCCACGGATGTCTCCACCGAATGCAGCGGACTGACCGAGGCGAGTGAAGCCTTGTCTCTGGGGGCCACCAAACAGGCTGCGGGGCTTGAAGAGGTCTCCGCCAGCATGGATGAGATGTCCGGCAGCATTCGACTGGCCGCAGAGACCGCCAACAAAACGGAAAAGGTGGCCTCCAAGGCCGCTGACGATGCTGAACTGGGTGGCGAGGCCGTGAACAGGACCCTGAATGCCATGAAGAAAATCGCGGAAGAAATCAGCATCATCGAAGACATCGCCCGGCAGACAAACCTGCTGGCCCTCAATGCAGCCATTGAAGCGGCCCGGGCCGGTGAAGCCGGAAAGGGATTCGCCGTTGTCGCGGCAGAAGTCCGCAAGCTCGCGGAACGCAGTGGAAACGCGGCCGCCGGGATCAGTGAATTGTCGTCCAGCAGTGTCGCGGTCGCCGAAGAAGCCGAAAAACTCTTGGAACAAATTGTCCCGGACATTCAGTCCACCGCCCAGCTAATTCAGGAAATCTCGACCGCCACAGCGGAACAGAACACCGGTGTCTCACAGATCACCACGGCCTTGCAGGAATCAGACAGAGTGGTCCAGCACAACGCCGCAGCCGCATCACAAGTTGCCGACGCCGCTGTCAGTCTGTCGGACAAAGTCCGACAGCTGGATGCCTCCATCAGTTTCTTCAAACTCAATGAAAACCGTGGCACGCGCGCTGTTTCCCACGGCACACCAACACAACAACTGCCATCCTCTGAAGACGGCTTTGAACGATTCTAAACAACCGGGTCCCCGACCACACCGTGATCGGGGACCCGACTTCCTGCCCACACCCGATTCGAAAAGCATCTGGATAAAACGGCTCTGGATTCTCCTCCGGTTCCCTGCTAAAACAGGCTTTCAAATGACAACTCCATGGAGGACCCATGCGGACCATATTCATTGCCCTGATGCTTGCATTGACCCTCGCAGCCTGCGGCACCAAAGACGAAACACCGGAATCACCCGTCACACCGCCAGATGCCGCCGCGACCCAGGATCAATCACCGACACAGGCCGCCGACCCCACCGCCGTGGCCGACCCGATACCGGAAGGCCCGGTCGGTACCATGCAACTCGCCGACGGCTCGACACTGGTCATCACCGAACTGGTCAAGCTGGACAAGTTCTATCTCTACCTGTCCGGCAAACTCAACGGACGGTCATCAACCATTGTCAGTTTCACCCGATTCTCGGACCTGCGAGGATTCAATGCGTTCGTGTTCAAGGATCAAAACAATTTCATCATCACCACCAAACGAGGCAAGGAACTGGTCTTCACAGACGCGCATGTCTACATCGGTAATGACAGCCCGGACACCTACAGTTTCTATATCATGGATGAGAATCTCGATAAAAAACTCGTCACCGTCCCCAAAAAGGATGTGGCCACCATCAAAATCAACTAGCCAGATAATTCCATGCGGAAAAACCCGGTCGAACGCTTGACCACCACCCTCTTTCGCTATACGATATCGATAAGTTTTGTTTTTCGTTTTCTCCATATTTTTCAGGGGTGACGATTGGTGACGATGGGTATACGTCATGCGAATCAAAAAACACGCCGGTCACGGATTTTCATCAGGGACAATCGACATTGAAACCGCACTGAAACCAGCATTTGTTGACAGGCCAGGAACTGCGGATCACACTGAGATATTCAGGATATATATTCCTTACCAGACAGGGATTTATACCCCCTGTGCGACTGTTTTCATATAACCAAATGAGTAGACATCATGGCAGATACCTATACGCATAAAGATCTCGCTTCCCTGTGTGGCGTGTCCGAAACCACCATCAAGAGTTACCGCCGCAAATTTCCCGGCTTCATTCCGGTTTTGACCCGGGGAAAACCCATTCGCTTCAAAGAGGAAGCCGGAAGTATCTGTCTCATGATCCGCGATTGCTTTGCCAAAGGCATGTCCGTGAACGAGACGCTCAAGGTGCTCAAGGAGAATTTCAAGGAGGAGCCGGTTTCCCGTCCTCGACGTACACCAGGGTCCGCGCACAAAGTCGCCGCTCCTGCGGGAATTTCTCAGGAATACATGGAAAAGTTTTTCGCCACCGCCGGACAGATGATGCAGGGTATGGCAGGCTTGGCGACTGCACAGGCCAAGGCCGAACAGCGATTGCGCAAGGTCGAATCCACACTGGAACAACTGCTTGAGCACGAGTCCCGCAATAGCGAAGTCATGCAACAACTCATGGGCCAACAGAAGATTGTCCCCGAAAAGTCGGCTTCAGCCCCAGAATCATCGCCCAAAACGGATTCTGAATCGCCGGTTCGTGCCCGAAAAATCGTCAATGTCCGGACCCCGGAAGGCGCAGTGAATTCCTATTCTCTTGAAAAGGACACCGAATCCCAGCGGCCATCTGACGCATTTTTGAACACCCCCATTGTCATCAAGAACGATGTGGATGAGTTTCTCGGAGTGCCAGGTCGATTGCCCCTGTCCGGATTTGTGGAGATTTTGACCCGAGAGGCCGAAGAAGCCGGTGTTTCCCAGACCCAATGGTACAAGCACGGCGATGTCTGGGTTTTCATTATACACGCGCCCAACGGGGAATCACAGGCCCTGTATTTTTCGTCAACAACCACTCCAAGAGGAAACCTGGTGGTGTTGCTCGAACGACTCGATGTCAATGAAAAGGAAGTTTCCTCACAATTTCTTCAGGAGTATTTCCGGCAGGTCAAAGATAAAATCTAGCGAAGATATCGCCACCTGAAGCCGCTGTTTCTCCACAGCGGTGCGAACACCGAATGACGCACGGCACCAACATCATGTCACACGGGAAATGCCCGTGTGACACCGATCGTTTTAAACCACTGGATGTCGTTAATTTTTCATCCGGGCACGCCTTTTCCGTTTTTTGTCTCCTCCTTCCTGAAAAGCAGCATCAATTGCCCAAATGAAGGTGTCCAATCCATGCATATCCTACTGATTGATAACAACGACAGTTTCACCCGGAATCTCGAGCATCTCCTGATATCGGCCGTGAAAGACTGTAGCGTTGTCATCACACCGTATTCGCAACTGCAACAGTTTGATTTCTCACCATATGATCTGATCGTCATTTCACCCGGTCCCGGTGAACCGGCTGAATATCCTGGCTATGAAACCGTCTTTCGTCTCAACAAACCAGTGCTCGGAATCTGCCTTGGGATGCAAATCATGAACGCCCTGCACGGCGGGACAATCGGTCGGCTCGACGACTGTGTTCACGGCAAGACCGACGTCATCGAAATGGATGGTGAAACACGGGTCATCGCCCGCTATCATTCGCTCAAGGTCAATCACAAGGCTCCGGAATTAAACGTGTTTGCCACCAATGCGGACGGCACCATCATGTGTCTCGGCAACGCGGACAAACGGATTTTGGGCTACCAATTCCATCCCGAATCATTCCTGACCCCAAATGGAGGTTGGTACATTGCCTATGCACTGCGCTTTCTCGGCATCAATTAGTCTGGACCGTTTCACCCGGTATGCCGAACATCTGGCCCGGACCATGGACGGAGAACTGCTCCTGTCCGCTGACGGCTACCCCACTCGAAACCGTTCGATCATCGGTGTGCAGCGGACCAGCGAGCTGCACGTCACTGCCGCCACCACTCCTGCCGATATCAAGGCGTTCTGTTTTGGATCACCCGGCCCGGCCATCGGATTTCTGAGCTACACCTACGGAATGCTGTTACGCGGAATTCCTTCTGAAAAACCGCTGGATTTTCCCTTGGGCCATCTCAAGAAATACGCCGCGATCATCACCTATGAAAACGAACAGCTCGCCATCACCACAGACAATCAGTCCCTCGAAAAACGCCTGATTGCCGAGCTGGATCAATCCCGAAACTGTCACACACCCGCCATTCCTTCGGACATGTTTTCGGCAATGACCGCTTCCCTTGGCGAACTCGAATATGAAGACGGCGTGCGTCGAACACTTGAATACATCAAGTCCGGTCATACCTATCAATTGAACCTGACCACACGCCTGTCCTGGCACTGCCCGAATCTCGATCCCCTGGCCATGTTCATAACCTTGTATCGGTCCAATCCAGCCCCGTTTTACGCCTGGTTCACCAGCGGCGATCAACGGATTCTCTCCACCTCGCCCGAACGATTTCTCACGGTCCGGGAAGGGCATGTCCTGTCCCAGCCGATCAAGGGCACCCTTCGATTCGAGACGCTGACACCGGACTTATACGCCGAATTGACAGATTCACCCAAGGAATCAGCGGAACTCTCCATGATCGTGGATCTGGTCCGCAACGATATTTCCGCCAATTGCGAATACGGGTCCGTGCATGTCGAAAACCACAAATCCATTTTTGCGGTGGACAATCTGCTCCAGATGTATGCCGATGTGCACGGAACGCTCAAGGCGGACCGAGATTGCCTTGATCTCTTTCTGGACGCCTTTCCGGGTGGTTCCATCACCGGCTGTCCGAAAAGAAGCTCCATGGAGATCATCGAGCGACTGGAACCCCATAGCCGTGGTATCTATTGCGGGTCCATCTTCATCATCGAGGACGAACGGACCATGGAATCCTCCATCGCCATTCGGACCGCCACCTATGACATCCAGACACAACAGCTCAACTCGTATGCCGGCAGTGGAATCGTGGTGGACTCCGATCCGGTCAGCGAATATCATGAAACCATGGCAAAAGCCGAAAAATTCACCGACTTGGGGGCATTATGATCCACTTTTACAAAAACGAATACACCCTCGGTCCGGTCAAGCTCGATCCCACCATGCCCGCCTTCCGCTATGGTGCGGGGTTTTTCGAAACCCTCTATTACAACGGACAGAACGTCTGTCATCTCGATCTGCATCTCGATCGGGTGTTCCACTCTCTCCGTTCTTTTGACATCCCGTATGAAACCGTGGATTTCAAGACCATCATCGAACAGGTCATCAACAGAAACGGACTGACCGGCCAGACCGCACGCATCAACATCTTCTATCCCATGGGCACAGACAGTGCCTCGCCAGTCATCACCGCGGCTCCGCATACCCCGAAACCGTACAAGGCCTATCGGCTTTGCGTCTGCAACGATCACCATATTTCCACCCTCAACAACCACAAAACAACCAACTACATGTTCTTTCACTTGGCCATGCGACAGGCCAAGGCCCGGGGATTCGACGATGCCGCGCTTTTCGATTTTCGCGAAAACCTGCTTGAAGCGACCACCGGGGCATTGATATTCAAAAAAGACACATCGTTCGTCACCACGAAATCCCCGCACAAGCTGCAATCCACTGCCCTGTCCATCGCGATGAATACCCTGGATATTCTCCCGGAAAGAATATCCATGGAATCCCTGGATTCCTACCGCAGCGCCTACATTCTCAACTCCATAGTCGGAATGCGCCCGGTCGTGGCCATCGGAGAAACCGCCTTTGTCCCCGACGACGACACCTGCCAGACCGTCATGAAGGCCGTTATCGGAACACCATGACACACGCTCTCCTGAAAAAAAATGCACAGGCTGTACAAAAACTGTCAGGACAGGTACATAGAGACGCATTATGGTCAATGTCGAACACCTCTCATATAATTTCGGTGCGTACTGGGCGCTCAAGGACATCTCCTTTTCATTGGACAAAGGTGAATTCCTTTTCCTGACCGGCCACTCCGGCGCAGGAAAAACCACCTTACTCCGGTTGCTCTACGGTGCGCTGCCCATGACCCGGGGACGCGCTTCCGTTGCCGGATTCCAACTCAACGCCCTCAAGAAACGTCACATCCCCCAACTGCGTCGCAAGGTCGGAGTCGTCTTTCAGGATTTCAAAATTCTTCTCGACCGAACCGTTTTCGACAACGTGGCCATGGCCCTCGAAGTCCGAGGAATGCCACGCACTCATCTCGAACGCCGCGTCCGGGCCATCATTCGGGCCATGGGCTTGGAAACCAAGAGCTATTCCATTTGCGAACGGCTCTCTGGCGGCGAACAGCAGCGGGTGGCCATCGCCCGATCCATGGTCGCCAACCCGGAACTCATCCTCGCTGACGAACCTACCGGCAATCTCGACATCGAACTCACCATGCATTTGATGGAAATTTTCAAGCAATTCAACACATACGGAACATCTGTCATCATGGCGACCCACAGTCACAAGGTCTTGGAATGTGTGCCAAACGCGCGGATACTCCATCTTCATGACGGACATCTCATGGACGTCAGCAAGCCAATGACCGAAAACGAAGAACCCATTTTGGGCGAGGTGCAGTCATGATCGCCCAATTTCTTCGCCTTACCAGGCGCGGCATTGCGGATTTGCGGCTCCATCCCTTTGCCCAACTCCTCACCCTCGTCGCCGTGGCCATGGTCACGCTCCTCACCGGGCTTATTCTCATAGGATTGCACAACGTCAATCTCGAACTGCTCAAGTCCCGTGGCCAAGTGGATTTTCAAATTTATTGGCAGACTCGGGCCGACGTACAAACCGTTCTCGACGACTGGACATCCATCAAATCCATGGATCATCTGACCAAATTCAAGACCTTCACCCCACAAACCGCACTCAATGAACTCGCCTCCACGCTCGGAGAAACCGGCGACTTCTCCTGGTTGGCCGACAACAACCCGCTTCCCTACACCGCACTGGCATCTTTCGCCGTTCCACCACAGGCACAACATTCCGGCTGGGCCGACCAACTCCTCACTGCCATCAACGAGTTGCCCGCCGTGGATGCCGTCAAATACACCCCGTTTCAGGCCGATCTCGCCCAAAGCTGGCACACCATGGCACAGGCCGTCATCTGGCCCGTCATCGCCTTTCTCGGATTGATTATCTCGCTCGTTGTGCACAACACCATCAAGCTCTCGCTCCTCACTCGCATGGATGAAGTCGAAATACTCTCCCTCGTCGGAGCAAAACCCGCCTACATTCGCTGGCCATTACTCACCGGCGGCTGCATCCAAGGTCTCATCGGCTCCGGACTCGGCATCCTCCTGCTCGCAATCGTTCATTCCTTCATCGCCGATGCACTCAATTTCCCCCCCTTCCTCTTCGAAATATCATTCCTGCCAGCACAACAACTCCTCACTCTCGCCGCTGCCGTGACCCTCGTTTCCATCAGCTCCAGTTGGGTCGCTGTTAAATAAAGAATGCCTTCGGCGACCAGAGAACCTTTTGAAAAAGGTTCTCTGGACTCTCCAAAACTTTTTATCGCTCGCTTCGCTCGAGGCTGTCGGCAGCACAGGGCGGACGAAAGCGTGAAGAAAAAAATGCCTTCGGCGACCAAAGAACCCTTTAAAAAGGGTTCTCTGGACTCTCCTAAACTTCTTGTCGCTCGCTTCGCTCGAGGCTGTCGGCGGCATAGGGCGGTGCTCTTTTAAAAAATCGTTGTAAAAAATGATATTTTTTACAGACTCCATGGAATAATTTTAAACATATCTTTTCTACGAAATTCTCTTACTTCATTTACCCTTTTCTCTTTGAACTCTCTCATTTTTTCAATCCCACTCAACGGATAACGGATGGCCTCGCCGGAGGCGCGACAAAAAGTTCTGGAAGGGAGTCCAGAGGGGAACCTCTTCCAAGAGGTTCCCCTCTGGCCGCCGGAGGCATTCCACGCGGTCGCTTTCAGCGGGACCAGAGAACCCTTTGGAAAGGGTTCTCTGGACTCTCCTAAACTTCTTGTCGCTCGCTTCGCTCGAGGCTGTCGGCGGCATAGGGCGGTGCTCTTTTAAAAAATCGTTGTAAAAAATGATATTTTTTACAGACTCTATGGAATAATTTTAAACATATCTTTTCTACGAAACCCTCTTACTTCTTTTACCCTTTCCTCTTTCATATCTCTCACTTCTTCAATCTCACTCAACGGATGTCATGGGACCTCGCCAAAGGCGCGATAAAAAGTTCTGGAAGGGAGTCCAGAGGGGAACCTCTTCCAAGAGGTTCCCCTCTGGCCGCCGGAGGCATTCTCCTCCCACACGATAGCTTCCCCGCACGCGAACGCGCACACCTGCCGAAGGCACATAAAAAGTTTAGGGAAAAAGAAGAGATGGGGGTCTGGGGGAAGAGGAGAAAAAAAACCTTTTCAAAGGGTTTTTCTCTCCTCTTCCCCCAGCCGCCGGAGGCATATCAAAAAAAAAGCTACCGACATGAGCCGGCAGCTTTTGAATTCTCTTTTTTTATTGCTTAGAAACTAGGGATATCATCGACTTTTTCGGTCAAGAGGAACTCGCCTTTTTCGATCCAGTCCTTGAGCTTGTCAGCAACTTCCAGAGACATGGAATAACTTGTGACGGGCACCGTCGGGGTGGTTTTACCATTGACTTCCACTTCGCCGCTGCGAAGCTGTTCAAAAGTCACCCGACCGAGTTCGCGGGGAATGCCGTTGGGGTAATCGTAGCCGTAATCCTTGATGGGCATGGTGATATCCGCATCGGACACACCAGTGAACCAGGCCATTTCCTCGTTGAGAATCGGAATCGGAATACCGACACCAATGGCGAGAGAGACACCGTATCCAATCAGCGATTGAGCGCGGACATAACGAACATCCATCTGCTTGAAATCACCCTTGAGCATAAGTGTCCCGGACGGATTTTCAGGCAGACCGCGTTCATTGCGAGTCGGCTTTTGCACATGCTGGGTGCCTTCGCCGATCACGTAGCCAATACCGCCACCGAGGAAGATGCGAGTTCCCATGCCGATGGTCCGATAATAGGGATCATTGAACAAGGGCGAGAGATGGCCTGCCGTGGCAAAGTTCACATTGGAACAATTGGATTTGAGCGGTCCCATGTAGGTATAGATGGTGCGACTGGTCAGATTCACGGCAGCATTATAATTTTGATAACAATTACGAGGATTTAACATCACCGCATTGGGCAGATCAGCCAAAGTTACGTCCTTGTCCAACTCACGGCGTGGATAGCAATCCGTCCCATAGGCCTCGGCGCGCAGATGCACGGCCTTGCCACGGAGCAAATCTTCCATCACATGCGCTCCACCGTATGCAAACCGTCCTGGGTGGACCTTGTTCAAGGGATCATCCTCGGACGGCTCTGTGGCCCCAAGATACGCGTCTACGGCGGCAATGCCTGAGTAACAGGGGACGTTATTCAGCCACAGCTTTGAAACCTTCATGACTGGCGGTTGTTGACCGATGTTGAAAAGAAGCCCCGATGAACACATCGGGGAAAAGGTGCCGGTGGTGACGATATCCACTTCCTGGGCCGCCTTGACCTTCCCTTCTTTCTTGACGATCGCGATCATTTCGGCGGCATTGACCACCACGGCCTTGCCCTTGCGAATCCGTTCATTAATTTCTTTGACCGTCTTATTCACCGCATATTGTGCCATACAAAAACGCCTCCGGTAATCAGGAACCTTGCTGTTCAAAAAGAATCCTCGGCTCCATGCCTGAACTCCATACCCCACAGTGTATACTGAAAAGCATCCCGTTTGTCGCTCGAATAGGTGTAATCGAATTTTGAACGAAGGAAAACCGTGTTGTTTTCCAAAAATTTTCTCCACAATGCATCACGGCCCACCATGTGAAAAAATCATGTTTTCAACAGGTAACATATATCAGGTTGTTCAAGAGTAAATTTCGAATGGATTTTCCCATGAATACAGGCTGAAAAGCTTGGCTTTAGGTATATTATAAGGTATAGATCCTAAGAAATTTCGAGGTATTTTTGAGACATTCATTTCGAGTCCTTCCGACACCGGGAAAAAACCTCGTGAAAATGACATTTAACCAAAAGATCACACCGTGAAAGAGCCACTTCGTCAACACCTTCTACAAACATGCTCGGATGAAGATCTCAAGCGTTGGTTTGACCCTTTGAAATTGGACTATTCCGAGGAGAACAAACGCCTGACTGTCGGGTTTCCCCATTCATTTTTCGCGAAATGGTTTGAAACGGACATTCAGGACAAGTTTGAAGCACAGCTGAACCTGTTCTTCGGGAACGGCTATCTCGTCAGTTACAAGGACAGTGAGGCACCAGACAAGGCCAAAGGCGTCCAAGTTGCCGACGTCGTCAAACGCATCGACTTCCCTTTCGGGCAGGAGTTCACATTTGAGACGTTTCTCATCAACAAGAAAAACTACTTCCCCATTGCTTCGGCAAAGGAAGTCTCAAAACAGATCGGATCGTTGTTCAATCCGTTCATCATCTGCGGCCCGGGCGGGTCCGGAAAGACCCACCTGTTGAAATCCGTGGGCAATGAAATCAGCAAAAAAAATGATTATTCAACCGTATTCATGGGGTCCATGGACGAGCTGAACTCCCTGTATACCATCCGGTTCAAGGGCGACCCGTTCAAGGCTCGAAACTACCTGTTCGAATACGATTTCATTTTTATTGACGATTTTCAGAAGATCAAGGAGTACCCACACTTTCAGCAAGAAATTGTGAACATCTTCAACCATTTCTACGACAACAAGAAACAGATGGTTCTGGCATGTCGAGAAAAGGTGACCAGTTACGACTTTCTTGATGACAGTCTCCAATCCCGGCTTGGGTGGGGCCTGATCGTGACGCTGAAAGAACCTGATCTCGAAATCAGAGTGGGGTATATTCAACGTCAGGCGAAGGCAAAACGATTGACCCTGACCAAGGACCAAATCCTCACGCTGGCGCAACGCTTCACGGATTTTCGCTACCTCCAGGGTATCCTCCTGAAGCTGTTCGCCTTCAAGGAACTGGTCAAGCAGGACCTGTCTCAAAAAGACTTTGAACATATCCTGGCAAATACCGAGGAAAAGACCACTGATGATTTGACGCCAAAGAAAATCCTCACTGTGGTTTCCGAACATTTCAACATCCACGTCAAAGACCTCATCGGCACAAAACGGCACCAGCACATCGCTCAGGCCCGACAAATTGCCATGTTCCTTTGTCGTCAGATGCTCAAAACATCCTATCCGGCCCTTGGCAGGGCGTTTGGAGGAAAAGACCATTCAACAGTCCTGTATTCGGTTAAAAAAATCCAACAATTACAAGAGGATGATTTCGAATTGAAACAACTGTTGAAAACGTTGAAGAATAAATGTCGCTTAGAGTGACAAACGTGGAAAGTGACCGTTTTACGAAAGTAAGGTTCCTAATGACACACATTGAATGTGCGAAAAAAAGTCAGCCATTCAAGTTAGTTAATTGGTTTACGCACAAAGGAACCGCCCTAATAAATCACAATAAAGGAGATATTATTTATGTTTCTGAAAGTGAACAGAGATGAAATCATTGAAGGACTCCAGAAATCGGCCAACATCATCCCGGCCAAAACCGGAGCCGCATTCCTTCGCACCATCTGGTTGCAATGCGAAGAAGGCAATCTGAATATCATGAGTACGGACTCCAATCTTGAATTCATGGGATCATATCCAGCCGCTCTTGAAGGAGACGGTCTGGCCGGAGTTCAGGGACGTGCCTTTTATGATCTGGTCAAGCAGCTCAAGAGTGGTCAGGGAGAGCTGACCATCAGAACGGATGAAGACAATAAGAATGTCCTGGTGGAACAGAAAGCCAGGAAATACAAATTCCCCGTGAATGATCCTGAATGGTTTCAGAAATTTTCCACCTTCCCGGAGAATGGAACGGTTTTCTGGTCGGGTGATTTCCTGCATGAGATCATCGACAAGATTTCCTTTTGCATTTCTGATGAAGACTCCATGGAAGCAATCGCGTGCATCTACATGGTTCCCAGAGATGTTTTGGGAGAAAAGACCGTTGAGGTGTGTGGATTGAATGGCCATCAGTTCGCCATGCTCAATTTCGTGAACGATGACATTTACGCCATGCTTCCCGAAGAAGGCGTGCTCATTCAGAAGAAATATCTCACCGAGTTGAAGAAGTGGTTGACCGCCGATGAAATCGAGCTGGCCATTTCCGACAAGCGGCTGTTCTTCAGAACTGGCGACAAGCGGGAAACCTTCACCCTGCCGCTGTCGTATTATCAATATCCAAATTACAACAACTTCCTGGCCAAGTTGGGTGATGATTCCGTGTCAACGCTGGAAGTGAACCGGCTTGACCTGGTGGATGCCTTGTCCCGCGTGGCCCTGTTCAATACAGACTCCAATCGGTGCGCCTATTTCGCATTTGACGGATCCGAGGTCACGATCTCGGCACAGGGACAGGAAACCGGCACGGCCCGGGAATCCATTGACGCCACTTTTAATGGTGACATGCAACGGATTGCCTTCCCGACCAGAAACCTCATTGAGATTCTGAATCATTTCAATTCTGATACAGTGAAGTTCACCCTGACCGGAACCGAAGCTCCCTGCGGGCTGACCGGCGAGGATGACAAGGACTATCAGGTGATTGTCATGCCGATGATGATCCAGGAAGAGACTTACTACACCGAGGAAAACGCATAAATGAGCGAACAAAAGTACAACGCCGAATCAATTACCGTCCTTGAAGGGCTTGAGGCCGTCCGTAAACGGCCTGCCATGTATATCGGGTCAACCGATATCCGTGGTTTGCATCACTTGGTCTATGAGGTCATCGACAACTCCATCGATGAAGCCATGGCCGGGTATTGCGACAAAATCAAGGTCACGTTGCATATGGATAACTCCTGCACCGTGACTGATAACGGACGTGGTATTCCGGTAGACATTCATCCCAAGGAAAAAGTTCCGGCTGTCCAATTGGCCATGACGACCCTTCACGCCGGTGGTAAGTTCGACAATGATTCATACAAGGTCTCCGGTGGTCTGCACGGTGTTGGTGTGTCATGCGTCAACGCCCTGTCCGAATTCATGGAAACCACGGTCAAACGGGACGGCACCACATATCGAATGAAATTCGAACGCGGTGCGGTTGTTCAGGAACTGGAAGAAGTCGGTACGGCCGATTCCCAGGGAACATCCCAGCGTTTCCGTCCCGATGAAGAGATTTTCGAGGTCAATCAATTCGATTACAGTGTCCTGAAAAAACGCTTCAAGGAACTGGCGTATTTGAATTCCGGTCTGGAAATCGAATTCAAGGACGAACGCAATCCTGAAGCCGAAAGTGAAAAATTCAAATTTGCTGGCGGCATTGTCCAGTATGTGACGGATCTCAACTCGAACCAGACGGCCATCGGCGAAATTGTCTATGGTGAAGGCGAGTCTGAAAACATGGTGGTCGAGTTCGCGTTGCAGTACACCTCGGCATACAAGGAAAACACGCACACCTTTGCCAACAACATCCGTACTGTTGAAGGTGGAACACATCTGGCCGGCTACAAGACGGCATTGACCCGCGCCATCAACAACTACATCCAGAACGCGGACCTGCCGAAAAAGCTTGTCAAACGACTGACCGGCGATGATGTTCGTGAAGGATTGACTTCGGTTATTTCCGTGAAACTGCCTGACCCGCAGTTTGAAGGACAGACCAAGACCAAGCTGGGGAACTCCGAGGCTTCGGGGTTGGTTGCCGGTGTCATTTATGAAAAACTGAATACCTTCTTTGAGGAAAATCCCAAGGAAGCGCGGTTTATCATTGAAAAGGTCGTGGATGCGTCTCGCGCTCGTGAAGCCGCACGCAAGGCCCGTGATCTGGTTCGACGCAAGGGCGCGTTGTCGGATAACTCGCTCCCGGGCAAGTTGGCGGATTGCCAGTCCAAGAAACCCGAGGAATCTGAAATCTTCATTGTTGAGGGTGATTCCGCTGGAGGCTCGGCCAAACAGGGCCGAGATCCCAAATGCCAGGCCATCCTTCCCTTACGGGGTAAGATTCTCAACGTCGAGAAGACCCGTATGCACAAGATGCTCGGGAACAAGGAAATCCGGGCCATGATTACCGCGCTCGGTATCGGTATCGGGAATGAGGAAGAAGAAAAGGATTACAACAAGCTTCGGTATCACAAGGTCGTTATCATGACTGATGCTGATGTTGATGGTTCCCATATTCGTACCCTGCTGCTGACGTTTTTCTTCAGACAGTACGAGGAACTCATCAACCAGGGCTATCTGTATATTGCCCAGCCTCCTCTGTATCGTGCCCACAAGGGCAAGTTCGAGAAGTTCATCAAGGATGATCTTGAACTGGATAATTTCCTGTTTGAAAAGATCGGTGCCGACCTGACGATCGAAGCAGAGAAGAAAACGTATGTCGGCAATGAGCTGATGGGCCTGATGGAAAAGATCCGTGACTTGCGGAGTCGATTCAATGAGGCGGAAACCGTGGGTATCGAGCCGATGCTGTATCAGAAGCTGCTCAATTTCCCGGAACGGATTTCGTATACGTATTTTGAGGAAAACAGCCCGGAGACATTCAAGAAGATTTTTGAAAGCAACGGGTATCAAGCCGAAATCGAGACAGAACGCGATCAGGAATTGGAAAAGGATCGGACGTATCTCGTTTTTGAAAATGAAAATGGACACCGGACGCGATTGGCCATGGAGTTCTTTTATTCCAAGGTCTACAAAAATGGTTTCAATACGTATAGAGAGCTTCAAGAGGCTTGCGGCAATGCAGACTTCACGTTGAAGCTGAAAGACAGCGAGAAGGCTGTTTCCGGCTTCTTCAGCCTCTATGACGCGGTCATCGATGAGGCCCATCGCGGTTGGTATATCCAGCGGTACAAAGGTTTGGGTGAAATGAACCCGGATCAGTTGTGGGAAACCACCATGCATCCTGAAAAACGGACCATGCTCCAGGTGAACATTGAAGATGCCTCTGCGGCAAATGACATCTTCACGGACCTCATGGGGGACAATGTGGAACCCCGTCGAGAATTCATCGAAAAGAATGCACTGGCTGTGCAAGAACTTGATATTTAAGGTTGAGGCAAACGAATGAATGATACGATTACTATCGAAAGTGAACTCAAGAAAAGTTATCTTGAGTATTCTCTCTCTGTCATCATAGGACGCGCCATCCCGGATGTACGTGACGGGTTGAAACCCGTTCACCGGCGTATTTTGTACGCTATGCACGATCTCGGGAACTACCACAATCGGGCGTACAAGAAGTCCGCTCGTGTGGTTGGTGACGTCATCGGTAAATACCATCCTCATGGCGACTCAGCCGTGTATGATGCCCTGGTGCGTATGGCTCAGGACTTCTCCATGCGCGACATGCTGGTGGATGGTCAGGGTAACTTTGGTTCCATTGACGGCGACTCCGCGGCGGCCATGAGGTACACCGAAGTCCGTATGGCCAAATTGTGCGGTGAATTTCTCGGTGATATCGAGAAACAGACTGTTGATTTCAATCCCAACTACGACAACACCTTGCAAGAGCCGTCCGTGCTGCCGACCAAGGTGCCGAACCTGCTCCTGAATGGAACAACGGGTATCGCGGTTGGTATGGCCACGAACATCCCGCCCCACAACTTGGGCGAGCTGATTGATGGGACCATCCATCTTTTGGATAATCCCGAGTGTTCCATCGAGTCCATGATGGGCTTTATCAAAGGCCCGGACTTCCCCACAGGGGGCACCGTCTTCGGTGGGCAGGGATTGATCGACGCCTATACCACGGGACGCGGGTCCATCAAGATGCGTGGTGTTGTTGAAAGAGAAGAAGCCGATAAGGGCAAGAAAGAACGGATCGTCATCAGGGAAATTCCTTTTGCGGTCAACAAATCCACGCTGGTCGAAAAAATAGCCCAGTTGGTCCACGAGAAAAAGGTCGAAGGCATTTCCGACCTGCGTGATGAATCCGACCGGAACGGCATCCGTATCGTCATGGATCTCAAACGCGGTGCCATTGCTGATATCATCATCAATTCACTGTATAAATTCACGCCTTTGGAAAGCAGCTTCGGTATCAACATGATGGCGGTCGTTGGCAAACGTCCCATGCTGTTGAATCTGAAAGAGGTGTTGAAATACTTCCTGGATCATCGTCGTGAAGTGATTATCCGCCGGACCAAATTCGATTTGGATAAGTGCGAAAAACGCGTCCACATTTTGGAAGGATTGCACATCGCGCTCGACAATATTGACGAAGTGGTCAAACTCATTCGCGCATCCGGTTCTCCCGAAGAAGCCCGGACTGCATTGATGGACCGTTTCGAGTTATCCGAAATTCAGGCCAAGGCCATTTTGGATATGCGGCTCCAGAAACTCACTGGTCTCGAGCGGGACAAACTGCTCGAAGAATTGGCTGAGTTGATGAAAAAGATTGAATACTTCCGGTCTATTCTTGACAATCCCGATGTGCTCAAGGGCGTTATTCGCGACGAGCTGATCGAGATCAAGGAAAATTACTCGACCCCGCGGAAATCCGAACTGCTCATGGCGGATCTCGACTCTATCGACATCGAGGATCTCATTCCCGATGAAGAGACAGTCATCACCCTGTCCAGACGCGGCTATATCAAGCGGACCCCGTTGTCGAACTACACGGCTCAACGTCGTGGCGGCAAGGGAATTGCCGGTGTTCAGACGGGTGATGGCGACTTTATTCACACCTTCATGCTGACCACCAATCATCAGCATCTGGTCCTGTTCACGAACTTCGGCAAGATGTTCAAGATCAAGGTCCATCAGGTGCCGGAAGGCAGCCGATACGCCAAAGGCGGCCATGTGAACAATCTGTTGCCGCTGGATAAGGATGAGCATATCGCGACCTGTCTGTCCCTGCGGGAATTCGATGATGATCGGTTCTTCCTGTTCGTGACCAAGAAAGGCATGATCAAGCGGTCTTCCATTGGTTTGTACGCGAATTGTCGGACCACCGGAATCAGAGCCGTGAATCTGCGTGACAACGATGAGCTGATGACCGTGCGGGAACTGGATCGGGATGTGGATTGCATTCTCGCCAGCCGAGACGGTTCAGCCATCCGGTTCAATATCAATGACGCCCGGCCCATGGGACGCGCTACCGCCGGAGTCAAGGGCATGGCCCTCAGACTCAATGACGAAGTGGTGGCCTGTGAAGTCACGGGTGATGACGAACGGGATCAGTTGCTCACGGTTTCGGAAGGTGGATTCGGAAAACGGACATCCATTGACCAGTACCGACGCCAGACTCGTGGCGGCAAGGGCATTTTGAACATGCGCCTCACCAACAAGACCGGTAAGGTCATTGGTGCCCGGATGGTCAATGAATCCGACGACGTTATCCTGCTGACCACACAGAACAAGGTCATTCGCATGTCGGTTGGCGAAGTCAGCCAGACCCGAGGTCGTGCGACACAGGGTGTGCGTCTGGTGCGGATGGATGCTGATAACAAGGTGGCCGGATTTGATCTGGTCATGGATGATGAAGACGAGTTCAACGAAACAAAATAAGGTAGTATAATAGCCTTTGAGTGGTCGGGAAAAAGGGAAGAATGTGTCCTGTGGACAAAAATCTCTTGTCCTTTTTCCCGACCATCTGTTGTTTTTTGAACGTGATGCTTTTCGGGATGATCCCGTGATATATACATTTCGATTTTTGCTATCTGTGAGGGTTGGATGCGTGGTTTTGTTCAGATAAGTCTATTGTGCCTGCTCCTTTTTTGCTGTGTCGGTTGCTCGACCGAAAAGACACCGGGAGCGAATGACCTTGAGCAAGCCCGTTCATCGTATTCCAAAGGATTCTATCTTGAAGCCGAAAAGGAATATGAACGGTATCTTCAGGCTGCACCTCAAGGTGTCTTTCGAAAGGAGGCCTGGGAGCGGCTGGTTGAAATTGCCGTGTCCGTGAAAGGCGAATATGATCGGGCTGTGGTGTTGCTGGAAGCCATGTATCTGGAACTTGGTGATGATCCTGAATCCGGCTGGAAGGCCATGTATCAGCTCGGAGATGTCTATTCCGTGCTTGGTAAAAAGGAAAAGGCCATCGAGTCGTTTGAAAAATGTTTGCTTCATGCCGCAGAATTCCCTGAAAAAACGGCACGAACTCAATTGCGTATGGCTCGTTTGTATCGGGATATGGGCAATTATGGTGAAGTGGCTGATACCCTGCAACTCTGTGCCGAGACAGCTCCCAATGTCGAAGACAAGGCGAATTGCCTCTATGAATTGGCGCAGAGCTACAGTTTTATTTCCAGTTGGTCCCAGGCAAAAAACGCGCTTGAAAAGGTGCTCGAATTATCCGGCACTTCCGATGAAATACGCGCCCTTTCCATTTTTTTGCTGGCTGATATCTATGAGAATGATCGGCACTATGCCAAGGCGAAATCCTTGCTGGAATCCATTGTCGATACCTATCCCAATCGACGGGTTGTGGAATCCCGGTTGGCGAATCTGCCGGACATTCCCAAAAAGCCGATTCCATTGGTTCCTCCGAAGAATTGAGGAATGATTGGTTGGTCTGTGGATATGGTGACAGAGGTGTCTTTTATGTATCGTTCATCCCCTGAGAGGTGTCAGTGAAAATAGCCCTCTGCACCCCATTCAAGCCATTGGATAATCCGTCTGTCTCGGGTGACGTGACAATTGCGCAGGATTTGTCGAATACCTTGACGGATCTGGGGCATGACGTTGTTGAACTCCCCTTTTTTCCTGCCAAGAAAATTTATGAAAAGCCCTCCCGCTGGCTTGGTGCCGTGGGGGCGATCAATCGCATGACTGATGCGGCCCGTGGAGCGGATTGCTGGCTGACGTTCGGGTCCTACTACAAGGTGCCGGATGTCTTCGGTCCGACCGCTTCTCGTCGGTTGCAGATACCCTACTTCATCATTCAGGCGAGTTACGCCGAAAACCGGGGCAAGAAATTGGCCACCTGGCCGGGCTATGTCTTGAATAAACGGGCCATGCTTCGGGCGGATCACATCTTTTGCAACCGGCGCAACGACGTGCGTGGTTGTTCAAAATTATTGCCAAAAACCGCATACTCCCCTGTTGAACCGGGAATTCCCACGGGATTGCTTGAACGCGACACAGCAGCCGGAGCCGCATTGCGAGCAACCTGGAACACGGGAACATCCGTGGTGATCGTGACCGCTGCCATGATGCGGCCCGGCGTCAAGGAACAGGGATTGCGCTGGCTGTTCGATTCCTGCGCCGAACTGGTCGCGGAAGGCCAAGATATCACGCTGGTTGTGGCCGGAGACGGACCGTGTCGTACTGATCTCGAAACCCTGGCCCATACCCGGCTCGGCGAGCGGGTGCGTTTTCTCGGAATGATTGAACGGCGGTCGCTTGGTCCTATTTTCAGTGCCGGAAACCTATTCGCGTTTCCCGGTCTCAAGGAAAGTCTGGGCATGGTCTATCTGGAGGCCCAGATGTGTGGTTTGCCCGTGGTCGCCACGGACGATGAAGGCGCGCCCATGGTGGTGGCGCACAACCGGACCGGTCTCATCACCCACGCCACTCAGGATGATTTTACCGCAGGCATCAGACAGTTGGTGACGCATCCCGATTTGCGAACCGATCTGTCAGCACAGTGTTTCAACTATGTTCAAAATGAACATTGTACCCACATCAATTATCAAAAAATCGTGCGCATCATGGAAGACATTGTGCGTAATGGAGTGACACAATGACCACGTATTTTTGTATGCGTCACGGACTGACCGACTGGAATAAGGCATCCAGAATTCAGGGGATACAGGACACGTCCCTGAATGATGAAGGTCGTGAAATGGCTCGAAAATGGGCAAAAACACTGGCCCAAGGCAATTTTGAGTGCATTGTGACCAGTTCCCTTGATCGGGCCAAAGAAACGGCTGCAATCATCAATGAGACCCTCAAGGTGCCGATGTTCGAAGACAGCCGTCTCGGCGAACAGGACTGGGGAGATTGGACCGGACTGGATAATACTGATCTGCAAAAAATAAAGAAACAGGTCAAAAAGCAGGAATATAAAGGGTTTGAATTTCGACCGCCACACGGTGAAAGTCGGAATGACGTGTTGATGCGGGCCTGTGACGCGTTGATCGATTTTTCCGAGGATCATCCGGACGTTGCCGTTCTGGTGGTGACCCACAGTTGTGTGCTCAAATCATTGGTTTATGCGTTGAGCGGATTGGAATTCATGCCCAACGAACCGCTTCCCATCAAACCGTATCACTTGCATCGAATTGAATGTCTGGACAATGAGTTGGCCCCGGGTCAATTCAATATGGAGTTGTAAATGCGTATTGTCTTTTATTGTCAGCACGTCCTTGGTGTGGGGCACATGTTCCGTTCACTTGAAATTGTCAAAGGCCTGGCCAACCACGAGGTCATTCTCGTAACAGGCGGTGCCAAGGTCGATTTCGATCCCCCGGCCAACATGACGCAGATTCAACTTCCCGGTCTGATGATGGATTCCAAATTCACCCGTTTCATTCCGCTTGAAGAAGGGGCTGAGGTCGATGAGGTTCTGGTTCGTCGTCTGCGGCAATTCAAGGCGATCATGGCCGAATATCAGCCGGATATTTTCATGGTCGAACTTTTTCCCTTTGGCCGCAAAAAGTTCCGTTTCGAGCTGCTGCCCATTCTCAAGAAAGTTCGCAAGGGAGAATACGGCACCTGCAAGGCCGTCTGTAGCGTGCGAGATATTCTCGTTGAAAAAAATGACATGAAACGGCAGGTCGAGCGCGTTCATGGCTATCTCAACCCGAATTTCGACCATGTGCTGGTCCATTCCGATCCCAATCTGGTCACGCTTGACGAGACCTTCCCCGGTGTGGACGGCATTGTCCCCGAAGTGCATTATACCGGCTATGTCGCACGCCAGCCCGATCCCATCGAAACCGCTGCCCTGGCTGATGAATTGAACTTGGGTGACACCCCGCTTATCGTCGCTTCCGTTGGCGGTGGTCACATTGGGCACGACATGCTCACTGGTATCATGGGCGCGTCTCCCCTGCTTCAGGGAACCCATCCGCACAAACTTGTCATGTTCACTGGTCCCTATGCCACCGACGCGCATGTTCAGGAACTTCAAGCCCGGGCCGCTGCGCATGACCACATCACGGTGAAGCGATTCACCAAACGCTTCCTCGCCTATCTGGAATTGGCCCGATTGTCGGTCTCTCTCGGCGGTTACAACACCACCATGAACCTGTTGGCCACCAACACCTTTGGATTGATGTATCCGTTCCTCCAGAACCGTGAGCAGAATATGCGCGCCCGGCGTATTGAAGAAAAAGGCGGATTGCGTGTCATCACATCCGACGACCTCGTTCCGTCCATCCTTACCAGTCACATGGCACGGGCACTTGATCAGAAGGCCACTCCGCTTGGTTTGGACCTGAACGGTGGGCCGAATAGTGCCCGGATCTTGGAATCGATCTTTGCGCAATAAAATATTTTTGGTCGCTACAAATTCCAAACGCAGCTATACTCCGGGGCAACGCAAGGAGAATATATGCTTTTAAAAGGAAAAAAAGCCCTGATATTTGGTGTGGTCAACGATCGATCCATTGCCTATGGAATCGCTCGGCAATTCAAGGAACATGGTGCCCGTCTCGCCTTCAGTTACGCCGCAGAGCCGATCAAGCGTCGGCTCGAACCGATCTGTGAAGAACTTGGCGGCGAGTTCATGTTCAAATGTGATGTGACCTCTGACGATGAAATTGCCGCAGGTGCGCAGCTCGTCAAGGAACAATGGGGCGATGTGGACATTCTTGTTCACTCCATTGCTTATGCCAATCGTGAAGATCTCAAGGGACGCTTCATCGATACCAGTCGTGAAGGCTACAAGGTCGCTTTGGATGTGTCTTCTTTTTCATTGGTCGCCCTGTGCCGTGCCTATGAAAAATTGCTCAAGCCCGGTGGGTCCGTTTTGACACTCAGTTATTACGGTGCCGGAAAAGTCGTGGCCAACTACAATGCCATGGGTGTCGCCAAGGCCGCTCTCGAAGCCTGTGTACGCTATCTTTCCGTGGATCTCGGACAGGCTGATGTCCGCATCAACGCCATCTCTGCCGGTCCGGTCAAGACCATGGCTGCGTCCGGTATTTCCGGTTTCAAGTCCATTCTTGGTCGTATCGAGGAAAAAGCCCCTTTGCATCGAAATATCACCATCGATGACGTTGGCAAAACCGCGCTCTATCTCGCCTCGGATCTCTCTTCTGGAACAACCGGCGATATCGTGTTTGTCGATTCCGGCTACAACATCATGGGTGTCTAATTTGTGGGGGTATTGCCTTCGGCAACTGGGGGAAAGGGAGAGAAAAACCCTTTGAAAAGGTTTTTTTCTCTCCCTTTTCCCCAGACCCCCTATTCCTCTCTTTTCCTAAACTTTTTGTGTGCCTTCGGCAGGTGTGTGCGCTCGTGTGAGGGCACGGCTGTCGTGTGGGGTGTGGGCTGTGGAATGTGGAATGTCTCCGACGGCCAGAGGGGAACCTCTTGGAAGAGGTTCCCCTCTGGGCTCCCTTCCAGAACTTTTTGTCGCGCCTTCGGCGAGGCCATCCGTTATCGGTTGAGTGGGATTGGAGAAGTGGGAGAAAGGAAAGAGGGGATGGGGAAAGAAGTAAGAGAGTTTTGCAAAAAGAATGCGTTTTAAGTTTTTTATTGAGTCTGTAAAAAAAGCATTTTTTTACAACACTCTCCCAAGGAGCGCACGAACTCACGCTACCGACAGCTTCGAGCGAAGCGAGCGATAAAAAGTTTCGGAGAGTCCAGAGAACCCTTTTCAAAGGGTTCTCTGGTCGCCGAAGGCATTCCAAAATCCGTATTTTCACTAAATCGCACGAACTCGCGCTGCCGACAGCTCTCGCGCAGCGACATAAAAAGTTTTGGAGAGTCCAGAGAACCTTTTTCAAAAGGTTCTTTGGTCGCCGAAGGCATTCCAAAATCCGTATTTCTACTAAATCGCACGAACTCGCGCTGCCGACAGCTCTCGCGCAGCGACCCAAAAAGTTTTGGAGAGTCCAGAGAACCTTTTTCAAAAGGTTCTCTGGTCGCCGAAGGCATTCCTAAAAAAAGGCCTTCTTTTCAGAAGGCCCTGTTGCAAGTGATGGAATGTATTGGTTGGCTAGGTGCCACTGACCATTGAGACGGTGCCGTTGGAATTGGTTGCGACGAGGATATCCACGGCTTCGGCCTGATTGTTGCCCGAGCAGACGAGAATGATGTCGCCGGTGTCGAGCGTGTAATCGATGGCAGCTTTGTCGAAGTATCCGATATGGTTGACGGTGGCGATGGGGTCTTTTGAGCGATAGAGGAACAGTTGCTGCCCCGGGACGCCGCCCATGAGCCGCATGTCTTCACTGATATATGCCATTGTTCAATTCTCCATAGTGAGAACGGAGGGGATTGATCCCCCCCGGTTGTGGTTGGGGGGATGGTTAGAGAATCACTGCGTCGTCGTCGCACTGGATTTCGATGACGCCGTCGGGGTCGATCAGACAGGCTCCGGCACTGAGCATGTGGTCAACCAGATGCGCGGCTTTTTCCGGCACCCAGTCCACGAAGGCCTTGACCTGCTGCCCTTCTGCCAGCCCGGCGGCATTGCGATGATAGACAAAGCACTTGCGCATTCCGTCATCCAGCGGCAGGCCGGTGTGGAACATCCAGGTGATGCCGAGCCAGGTGCGGGATTCGGTGCCTTTGAGCCAGGGATATTGTTCGCCCGCATAGTCGCTGGACTTGAATTCCTGGATATTGAGCAATTCATTCCACTGATGCGGCCCGACAACCGCGAAACGGTGGCCGTCGTCCGGCACGTCGTTGGCGTTCATCGTTCCAAAGGCCTGAAGGATCTTGTCCTTGGTCAGCCCGGTATCGGCTTGGGCGACCACGTTGGCGGCCCCGCCGAGTTTGGTGATGATGAGTTCGTCGATCTTGCGGCCCAAGGCCCAGGCTCCGGCGTTGGCGGCGACCTGTTTCTCATCGCCCTTGTCCTTGAGTTCATCGAGCTTGTCGATGTACTCGGCGGCATACCAATCAGACAGCGTGCAGGACACATTCGAGTGATTGAGATTCATGAGCGGGACGTTGCCGTGGCGGGTTTTCTTGCCTGCCGCGCCCTTGCCGACTTTCTGAAAAACGCATTTCGACCCTTCGACTTCGGTTTGAAGCCGGACGGTCTGGCGCATCTTTGATCCCTGGGCCTGATAGGCCTGATGGACCATTTCAACATATTGGGTGACAAAACCATTACTGACAGTTGTGGACATCGTTTTCTCCTTGTCCTTTACGAGTTTTCAACGAGTCCGGGTATCCGAGCTGTGTCCTGTCAACGGGTGTCCTCACAATCGTGGGCAAAAACCGTTTTGTCGCGATATAAAGGGCCGTCTGCCGAGACTTCCGGGCCGGTTGGACAACCGTAGCACGGGTTTTTTGCAAAGGCGGAGAATGTCATTGAATGTACAGTAAAATCATTTGATTCGTATAAGATTGCAGCTTGACAGGGGGTGTGAAATGGTTTTGTCCGCGCTGCAACAGCGGGATACCGCCATTCTTTTTGCCAATCTGTGGGGAGTTGTGTAGTCTTTGTGAAACCGTTTTTCCTTGGAGGTACGGATGGCTGGTGAACGTTTTCAATTTTTTCTTCCCGAAATCAGTTCGGGCCGGTTGGAATGTCGGCTGATAGCCGGAGATTCTCATTATGACCTGAGCGTTCACTCCACGTTTTCCGAACCGCTCAAGGATCTGTTCCGGTGTCTGTGCGATGTCCATGGCCTGTCCGCTCCAACCGATATGGGGTCGGATTATCGGCATACTGAATTCGAATGGGGTGGCGAAGGTTGGTTGTATTATTGGACAATCACTCCCCGGCCAAAGAACAGATTGGACGTCGTTGTCGAGTTCAAGGGAAAACGCGAAGTGGATGGCGACGAATTTCCTGTCTGGAAAATCGACATCACGACCACCTGGCGATCACTGGCGGATCAGGTCTTTACCCAGGCTTCCGAGATGCTGTGGATGTATGGTTTTACCGGCTATTATGACCGCTGGAGCAAGGATTTCCCAACCGGTCCCATGATGCGTCTGGGCCATTTGCTTCACGACAAACCTGTCGATACCGACGATTTTTCCCGCGAATTGGGCTATCTGGCTGAAACGAGATAATACCTCGTGTGCCCTGAAATTTGACGCCCCTGCACAATTTGTGGAGGGGCTGATTTGACGTGGTTTTGTTTAAAAAAAAGAAATTGGATGTTCCATGAAATCATATCGCAAGGAATTGTTTTTCGAGGTCCCGACACGCCGGGCGTTCATCAATATCACGGATGACGTGGAGGCCTGCCTGCGGGAATCCGGCATTCGTGAAGGCCTGTGCCTGGTGAATGCGATGCATATTACGGCGTCGGTGTTCATCAATGATGACGAATCCGGTCTGCACCATGACTATGAGGTCTGGCTGGAGAAACTCGCTCCACACGAGCCGGTGAATCAGTATCGGCATAACGGATACGAGGATAATGCGGACGCCCATATGAAGCGGCAGGTCATGGGTCGGGAAGTCGTGGTGGCGATCACGGACGGCCAACTCGACTTCGGCACCTGGGAGCGCATTTTTTACGGAGAATTCGATGGTCGCCGCCGGAAACGCGTCCTGGTTAAGATCATCGGCGAATAATAGCCCGGCACGAATATTCTTGACCTTTTGCCATTTTCTCTATTATGAGAAACGCCCGTGCGCCAGTAGCTCAGTTGGATAGAGCATCGGCCTTCTAAGCCGACGGCCGGGGGTTCGAATCCTCCCTGGCGCACCATGAGGAAAGATAAGGGGTTAACGAGAAATCGTTCGCCCCTTTTTTCGTGTTTGTTCCTTGGAGAGTGTGGCCTTGTTTTTAAATGAGCCGACAGTCATCCTGAAAATTGTCGTTCACCAACCCTTCTTCTCTGGTTCGTTGCAAGCCATACTCGCTCTGAAATCAAAAAGAGAAATCCTTTCAATTCGGGGTGGAATTTGGCATGGATACTTCCTGCATACGGCGTGAATTCAATTCATTCAAAGGGATTTTACTATGACACTATTGGGAACAGCCAAAACGGCATCTGCAAAGAAAATGATGCTGCTTGGTGGTGGCGAGCTTGGTAAGGAAGTTGCGATTGAAGCGCAGCGTCTTGGCGTTGAGGTCATTGTGGTTGACCGCTATGAAGACACCCCTGCCATGCAGGTGGCGCACCGCTCTTATACCATGTCCATGCTGGATGGCGATGCGCTTCGTCGAGTCATCACAGAAGAGAAACCCGACTATATTGTGCCTGAAATCGAGGCGATTGCCACGGCGACTTTGGTCGAGCTTGAAAAAGAGGGATTCAATGTTGTCCCCACTGCCAATGCCACGAAGCTGACAATGGATCGTGAAGGGATTCGGCGTCTTGCCGCTGAAGAGGTCGGTCTGACCACGTCGCCTTACCGCTTTGCCGACACAGAAGAAGAATACCGGGCGGCCGTGGCTGAAATCGGCATCCCCTGTGTGATCAAGCCTGTCATGAGCTCTTCAGGAAAAGGCCAATCCACGGTGAAAAGTGAGGCCGATATCCAAAAGGCGTGGGAGTATTCCCAGTCTGGCGGACGCACTGGCGAAGGGCGTATCATTGTCGAAAAATTCGTTCCTTTTGATTATGAAATTACCCTTTTGACCGTGCGTCACGTCGATGGAACAACATTTTGTGAGCCGATTGGGCACCGACAGGACAATGGGGATTATCGGGAATCCTGGCAGCCGCAACCCATGAGTGAGGCCGCCCTTGCCAAAGCGCAAGACTATGCTCGCAAAATTACAGACGCTCTGGGTGGGCGCGGCCTTTTTGGGGTTGAACTTTTTGTCAAAGATGATGATATCCTCTTCAGCGAAGTCTCCCCTCGCCCGCACGACACGGGACTGGTGACTGTCATCTCTCAGGATTTGAGTGAATTTGCCCTGCATGTACGAGCTATTTTGGGCTTGCCGATTCCGGGTATCCGTCAATACGGAGCCGCCGCTTCGAGTGTGATCTTATCCAACGGCACATCAGACAAACCCGCCTTTGATGGCGTTGATGATGCGCTTCGCGAGCCGGATACAAATATGCTGATTTTCGGTAAAGGCGAATGTGCTGGAGTCCGTCGGCTTGGCGTTGCCCTGGCCCTTGCTGATGACGTGACGAGTGCTGTGGAGAAGGCAAAAAAAGTTTCTTCTGCGGTCACTGTTTCATATTAGAAACCATATGAACCGACCATGATACGGAACAAAGCCGAGTGCGTATAGAACGCGCTCGGCTTTTTGCACATTGAGAGAAAGCGGACTTCGCAACAGGGTGAGCGCGTGCTTGGAGCATGGGCACGGTGTGTCGTCAGGCCGCACGATTTGGGGAATTGGTGGTCCCTGAAAAGGGTCAAACGTTCTTCAAGAAGAGTTCACCAGTCCACGTATACCCTTCTTCCGTGAAATCTATGAATTGCTTTGGGTCGGTGATGGCATTTTCAATAAGCCATCTGACAAATCGACCTTTGATGTGTTTTCCCTGATGACCGGCCGGCATCTTTTTTCCTGCTTTTTTCAGGACGAATTCGACTTCAATTCCATGCTCATATCTGACCGCTTTCTTGTGTGCTTGCGGCAAGACATCAATGACAAAGGTGTTTTTCAATTGCTCTGAATTGGCATTTACCCACCTTTTGGCGGCCTGGAGTTTATCAATTTTCAAACGATAGTTGGGAATCAAATCAGTCGGGGCAACAAGGCCGAACAATCCTGAGACGATGCGCACTTTGTCGTTGAAGTCGGATGTGTTTTTCAGCGTGTGATATGCAATAGCGTCGTACACAACACCCGTATAGCGTTCGATTGCTGGCAGTGTTTTTGAATTGAGGACGTTGGCGTTGACAGCCTGTGCTTTTTTGAGCGCCTTTTCCTTGAGTCCATATAATTTTTGAGGATCAGCTTTTTCAATCGCAGCAAGCAAGTCAGCCGTGATGCCCGATACAGACTTCAAGGGATTGTTCTTCCCTCCATCAGCCTTTCCCTCAGAGGGTGGAATCAAGAGACGAGTTTTCATAAAATCCTCAGTGGTTGAGATGGGACACATGCAATTTCGTGCATGATATTCGAGCGGTCGATGCCATCATTTGAGAGAATATCCTGAATTCTTCACGCAGACAATAGGGGCAGGCTTTAGCCTTGCATTACGATCAAGTTGGTTCCCTGCGCGCTGTTGCTGGCATATTGGGCAACGTGATATAAGACGTGCTGTTTGTTGGCGTGATTACGATCCAAACACTGGCCGGTGGACCGCACCTGATCCGCTTGGGGTGTTCCAAATATTTGACGAAGGTCCTGGCGGCAGAATCGTTGGAAGCATGATCAATGACCCCGGATGGTCCCCATGCCCTTGGTGTTGTTTTTGCCTCATGATGTCCAAATCAAGAAAAACAATGAGCGTATTGGTTTATGCGGGAGTAGGTATGAATTGTGACGAATGCAACAGCAAGGTCCACAAGCTCGATAAGCGAGTTGGCGGATGTGTATGTGTCGCCTTGGGCGTGTTGACAAGCTTACGGCTCAACCCAGAACTGTCATTGAGGTTCGCTGGGTCAGTGTCTTTCTGGGTTATTCTATTCATTATTCCAGGCATGATGCTTTTGTTGTCTCAGCCCAGATACAATTATTGGTGCTCAAGCTGTCAGAAAATGGTTTCAGTGCATGAAGCCGCGAGTTGAAAAGACACAGGGCCACCGCGTGCGGTGGCCCTGTGGTGTTTGATGGTGACGAAAATGGACTTATTTGGCGGGGACGCCGTCTTTCCATTCGGACCAGTGGCTGACAACTTCGTTCACGAAAACGGAACCGACGTCATAGGTGTTTCGAATGCCGGTCGAAAAGCCGCCGGGGTAGTTGCCCGGAGCCGGATCGAGATGTTCCAGCGTGGTCTCATTGGGGTTCCCCTGATCGAAGTTTACTGCCGTGCGCAGGCTCAGCACCCGGTCGCCATGGCCGAACTTCTTGATGACGTACCCAACGGCAACGCCTTCCATTTCGGTGATGATGTAGGTGCCGGCGTTGTTGACGTCACAGACGTATTGCGCTTCCTTGGACAGGGTCGGGCCGTGGAAAAACGTATCGCTTGCCACATGCGTGCCCACGCCAACGAACGGTGTCCGTTGTGCCGTTTTCTGAGGGTATTTCTGACGATATTTCTGGGACATTTCGGAGTCCTTCAACGGCGTGTCTTTGGTCAATTCAAAGGCGCGCTTCACCAGCTCGGGATTGATTGTGATCGTGCGAACAGCTTCATATCCCTTGCGAAGGGAAAACAGCGGTTGGCCTTCAGGCACTTCGCCTGCGCCCCAACGGTGCCCGAGATCGTAGTCCACCAAGTAGTCTGCCCAGAACACGGACGCCACAGTGCCAACGCTGGGCGGCGTGCCGCCGCACCCGGTGATGATGAAATACGTGTCGGAGAAATCAAACTGGGGGTTTGCGAGAATGGCGGTCATGCTGGACGAGCTGCGCACTTTGCCCATACCCAGAACACTGCCGGCCACGCCGTCCTTGTTGACCCAGACAGGCCGCTCGGCCCCGACAACCGTATATTCCGTCGAATCTTTGAGATACCCTTCATACCAGTGCTGAAATTCACCGGCCTTGTCGCCGCTCAGTTTGCCTATTTCAAACTGGGCACCCACAAAGACCTTGATCTTGACGGGGGCCGCAGCCACTGCCGAGCTGGCCATGCCAACCAACATGATCAGGGCAATGACCATGACCTTCAATTCTTTCATTTTCATTCGAAATCCTTTTTCATCTATGCCTAAACATTCAAGAACAATCGAATCGTGTATGAAAAAAGTATGGCGCAGTCAATTGGTATTCAATGGGAAATGGAGTCTGTTCAACAGCCCTTTTCTTTTCTCTGAAGCACGTGCTTTTTTTCATGGCTTTTCCTTGGGGCTTCAGTCCATATCAAACACGGTGTTCAGTCCGTTTTTTACCCGAATAGTGCTGAAAACAGCAATATTCGGGTGGCCGGGCATACCGGAAGTCGGGTACTCTCGGTTTTGCACAGCATGGAGGATGATACATGGAAGACACTGCATTTGACTCGGAAGAGTATGACCGAATAGAACGCGCCATTCTATTTATTGAAGACAATTTCACGTCGCAACCGAGCCTTGAAGCGATTGCGGCCAGTGTGAATTTGAGTAAATTCCATTTCAACAGATTATTCAAACGTTGGGCCGGGGTAAGCCCCCTTCAATTTCAGCAATACATGACGCTTGAATATACGAAACACAAACTTGCCCAGGCTCGGAGCGTGTTGGAGGCTGCCCACGATGTCGGATTGTCCGGTCCCGGGCGGTTGCATGATCTGTTCGTGAATTTTGAGGCCATGACCCCCGGAGAATACAAGAAACAGGGACGTGGTCTGACGATTACCTACGGTTTTGGCCCTTCTCCTTTCGGGGAATGTCTGCTGGCAACAACGCCTCGCGGGATTTGCTCTCTTGGTTTCGTGCAGCATGGTGATCGACAGGATGTGATGCAGCAATTGTTCGACCAGTGGCCGGGTGCCATGTTCACGGAGGATGGGCAGGCCATCTCTCTGGTGCTCGATCAGGTCTTCAACCGAGACGCGCACGATGCGTCCCGTTCTTTGAACCTGGTCGTCAAGGGGACGAATTTTCAGGTGAATGTGTGGAAAGCACTACTGGCCATTCAGGAAGGGGCTGTCGTCTCCTATCAGGATGTCGCCACCTCCATTGGCAAACCAAAGGCGTTTCGGGCGGTTGCATCGGCCATTGCCAGAAATCCGATCGGATACCTGATTCCGTGTCATCGGGTTATTTCAAAAGCCGGTCGTATTCATCACTATCGGTGGGGACACGCCCGGAAAAGTGCCATGGTTGGCTGGGAAGCCGCTGTCACGCGAGATATCTCTCGGGAGCGATGAAAGGACGAACCAGCCTCTTCGTGTGAGGGGCTGGTTCGTTTTCTGTGTGACGTGCGGGACCGATTTTCCGTCGGCTTGGGAAGGACGGCCTACTGGCCAACGCCCCCTTCATTTTCAAGGGTGCTGCTGAGATTCTCGACATTCTGTTGTGCGGCAGCGGATATCGGTGGCCAGTCCTTGAATGTTTCCAGATGTTTTTTCACGATCATTTGCGCCGGACCAAAGGCCCACATCTTTTGTCCCATCCAGCGGAGGTACATCCCTGATTCTTCAGCGGTCCGTTCCAGAGGGTCCTGTCGCAGATTGAACAACAATGGTGCGTTGAGTTTTTCCTTGGCCCCTGCCCAACCATGATTCTGGACAACGAAATGGGCTTTCCAATTGCCATAACGGACCGCTTGAAGCGTGGCTCGTTCGTAATAGATGATTTCTTTTCGAGTGGATTCACCGGACCCGGTGAGCATGGGAAGTTGGTTGTATCCATCGAGATATGCCGTGTGTTTTTTATATCCCTTTTGCATTTTTTCCCGAAGGTCTGACGGACCACCCGCTGCGGCAACCAGTGTCGGCAGGAGGTCGAGACCGTCGAATAACCCATTGGAAACAGCCCCGGCAGCCACTTTTTCAGGCCAGCGAAGGAGCATGGGAACCCGGACGCCACCTTCCCAGGTCGTGCCCTTTTCTCCCCGGAACGGAGTCATGCCGCCATCGGGCCAGGTCATGATTTCAGGGCCGTTGTCTGCGGTGAAGATGACGATGGTGTTTTCGGCGATATCAAGCGTGTCGAGTTCATCGAGTATTTCCCCGACATGATCATCCAGGTCCTTCATCACGACTTCCTGCAAGCCCTGCCCTTCCTGACCGAGTTGGGCTTCATACTTGGGAGAAAGGTGCGTCCAGACGTGGCCTCGCGAGGGACAATACCATACGAAGAACGGTTTCTTTTTGTCCACGGCATCTCTGATGAAAGTGAGGGTGTGCTTGTTGACCTCATCATCGAGTGTTTTCATGCGTTTGGGGGGCAGTGGACCGTCATCTTCAATTGTCTGTTTTCCGTCGGATGTCGCCCATGCGTGAATCACGTTGCGCGGAGCAAATGGTGCCCCGGCCTCCCCTTTTGGAAACTCGGGGTCAGTTGTGTATTCCATGGCGTTGAGGTGGTAGAGCCATCCCCAGAATTCGTCGAATCCGTGCATTGTCGGGAGAAATTCGTCCCGGTCTCCCAGGTGGTTTTTGCCGAACTGTCCGGTTGTGTACCCCAGTTCCTTGAGCAGTTCCGGGAGTGTCGGGGTGTCGGGATGCAGACCGACAGGACCGCCCGGGAGGCCCACGGAATGGAGACCGGTGCGGACAGGGAGCTGGCCGGTAATCATGGCGGATCGACCGGCCGTGCAACTTGGCTGTGAATAATAGTCGGTAAATAACATGCCTTCATCGGCGAGTCTGTCGATATTTGGCGTTCGGCTGCTCATCAACCCGCGATGGTAGGCTTCAACATTGAGGATACCGACATCATCCGTCAGAATGATGAGGATATTCGGCTGTTGTGATTTCGCAAAGGCGAGAGAACCGAATAGTCCCCACACGAAAAAAAGGCACATCAGGGAGCAAAGCGTTTTTTTCTTCATGGAATTCTCCTTTGAAAGCGCATGACAGTCCTCATATTCATATGACGTATTTTTACATTCTTGTCGAATGAAGTGGTTTTTTATTCGATCGGCTCGTTTTGGGGACAAGTGCCTTTTTTCTCCCATCGTGGTATGTGTGACGTATCTCTCAAAAAATCTTTTTTGGAGGCACCATGACAGGATTTTCGGATGTATGGAAAACAGAAGATTATTGGGCCATTTGGCTGGGTTTTTTCTTTTTGCTTGTCGGCCTGGGGTTGTTTGTCGGCCTGAGTCGGCCTGTCAATCTTGAAAGTCGTCTGACAACCATCAATGCGAAGTTGGACTTGGCAGCGTCCGAGGCTCCGTTCAAAACCATCGATTATTATACTGCGGTCGAAGAGAAAGCCGGTATTCAGGCCAGACGGGAACCTTTGGGGCGAAAGATAGCTTCCTACGTCGCTCGGCCGAAACGGTGGGATTTCAATCCCCTTACGGCTTTTGTTAGATCAGCGCAGGATATGGCGGCCGACGAGGACACGCGTGCCCTTTATGCGGAGGCGATGCAACAGGAAAATGGTTTGTTTGTGCTGGCTCAACAGGCCGAAGCTGATGCCCGTGCAAGCGGGTTTGACAACATTATACTGAATGAGGGTGCCGAGGCCGCCATTGACGCGTGGCATGAGGCACACGGCATTGCCAAGGGGCTGAAGGCCCGGGTTCAGGCGACGGGGTACAATATTTTTCCTGGGCTGATCGTGTTGACGGCGGTGCTTGCCGGTGTTTTTGCCATTGGTGCGTATGCCATGGGCAAAGACGTCAAAGGGTTTGTCCTGGCCTTTCCAGTGCTTATGCTCCTGGCCGTGTTCAGTTACATGATGGGAGAGCAGGAAACCATGAAGCGGCTTGGGTTCGGGTATCCGGCCTGGGCCATTGTCACGGGGATGATTATTTCAAATACCGTTGGCACGCCGAAGTGGATGAAGCCCGCGCTTGAAACGGAATATTACATCAAGACCGGGTTGGTGCTTCTTGGTGGCGAATTGCTTTTTACCAAGATTCTGGCCATCGGGCTTCCCGGGCTGTTTGTTGCCTGGGTGGTCACGCCCACCGTGCTGATCCTGTCGTATCAATTCGGTCAGAAGATCTTGAAGATTCCTTCCAAGACCATGAATATGGTCATTTCTGCGGATATGTCAGTGTGCGGAACCTCCGCTGCCATTGCCGCCGCCGCTGCGTGCAAGGCCAAGAAGGAGGAGCTGACGCTTTCCATCGGGCTTTCTTTGCTTTTTACTTCGGTGATGATGATCGTGCTTCCGGTGATTATCAAGGCGACCGGGATGCCGTATATTCTCGGGGGGGCCTGGATTGGCGGAACGCTTGACGCAACTGGAGCCGTGGCCGCTGCCGGTGCTTTTTTGTCCGAGGAAGCCATGTATGTGGCTGCAACCATCAAGATGATTCAGAACATGCTGATTGGTGGTATTGCCTTGGGTATTGCCGTGTATTGGGCAACGCGGGTGGATGTTACAGATGACGATGTCAAAATAGGCGGCGGCGAAATCTGGAATCGTTTTCCCAAGTTTATTCTCGGCTTTATTTTCGCCTCGGTCTTTTTCTCTCTGCTCTACTCTTCGTTTGGGACGGATGTGGGCAGCGCGTTGCTTGAAAACGGTGTTATTCGAGGGATGACCGCCCCACTGCGGGCCTGGTTGTTCTGCCTTGCCTTTGCATCGATTGGTTTGGCAACGAATTTCAGGGAATTGGCGCCTTATTTTAAGGGAGGCAAGCCCGTGATCCTTTATCTTTGCGGACAGGGTTTCAACCTCACGTTGACCCTTATCATGGCGTATATCATGTTCTATCTGGTGTTTCCCGAGATCACCGCCAACATATGAGGGGGATGAAAATGGACAGCAAATTGGTGAAAATACTTTTGGCGGTCGCCTTGATCGCCCTTGTCTGGTTTTCTGTGAGCATGATTGATCTGGCCCTGGATTCCACGAGCGATACGTATGAACAGATGGCGGACGAAATCGATCAGCGAGATATTGATACCGGCAATGCAATGAATTTCAATGACGATGAAACCTCTGGCAATGCCGTCTATGAAGCGACACAAACAACGGAGCATCCTCCGGGAGAACCTGAGTAATTCGCTTCATCCTTTGGAAATGTCCGTGTTGAAATTGGGTGGAGTTGAAACAGTACGAAAAAAGTTTGCAGGGTCCACTCGATACCTGGTGGACCCTGTTTTGCCGCGCCTATCGCTAGGCCGCACCTTGCCCCGTGTCAGGCTTTCGCGTATTCAATGCTACAGATTATGACGAAATCAGCATCCAATACTTCTGTCCCTGCCTTCAGGTCCGGCAAGGCGTCCAGACGGTTCCTTCGGAATCTGGTCTGGGTGCTCGTGATCGGTGGGCTGTTTCTTGGTGGACAAGGACTTCGGTACATGTTCCGTTTCACACAGCTTTCGCAGATTCGGAGTGAAATAAAATCTTTATATATTTCAGCTCTTGGGCAGGATATCGGTAACTCACCGTTTGGCCGTCTCCAATTTGAACACGGGAAGCTCCTGGCATCGAAACGGATCGGGTTGGACCCGCTCAGACTGCTTGCGGCCCTGAGCCGACCTGCGGATGAAAATCTGCGGCTCGAAGGCGTGACCTTGAGTGGCAAGACCGGACGGGTTCGCGGTGTTTTTTCCGGGAGCGAACAGGAATTCAAGGCATATATGGAGACGTTGACCAACGACGATCACTACCTGTTTTCAATATACAAGCGTGATCCCATGGAAAACGGCTCGGTGTTTATTCTGCATGTGGAGTTGCAATAATGGCGCACAATGAACGGACATATCCATGGAGCAACTGGCCTCCAGCGTCGCAACAACGGCTTTTCAAAATGGTGTTGCTCGGCTTGGCCGGTGCTTTCTTTTCCGTGTTTGTGGGCGTGTATCTGTTTACCAGCACCTTGGAGCAGCAGATTGTCGCCGAAAAGGAACAATACGCGCGGGTGATGCCGATTGTTCAGGGAATCCATGCGCTGCGGGCCAAACAGGGAGACCTGGCCCGGCTGACGGTCAAGGACGCAACGTGGCGGATCATTGATGAGAGAATGTTGGAGAGCCGTTTGACGTCCATTCGGTCCACTGGCTTGAATGATTCAAACGATGCCGTTCAGGTGACTTTTACCGGGGTGACCCTGATTATGTTGACAGATTTCTTGCAGGATTTGCGGGACCGAGCCAGTCTGCAAACGCCTGAATTCACTTTGACTCGCAACAACGATGATCCGCGTCTGGCTGACGTGCATCTCGTGCTGTCCCGGTGATCGTCATGGCCATCATGCCTTCTTTGCAGACGCGTTCATCCCTCCCGGGACGGATTCTTGCCCGGTTTTTCCTGATTTTGTTGGGTTTTGCGATCGGCATCGCGTTGTTCATGCCGTGGAACAAGATTTGGGCATCGGCCCTGGCCCGTGTGGACATGCAGCTTCCTTCCGTGGGGCTGACATGGGACGCGATCGACCGGGACGGTCCGCTGAATTTTCGTGTGCGGAATTTGAGGATAACCATGGCGCAGACCCCTGGGGCCTTGCGATTTCAACACGCGTATGTCTCCATGGGATTTTCGCCTTTGGCCACGGTTCGACTGGATACCGGCGGTCCGCAATGTGTGCTGGAGTTGTTTTCCAATGGCGTGTTCGAGTTTGAAGGCGACCTGAACCTGACCTATTTGTTGGGCATGAGTGATTTCAAAGGAGAATTGCGCGCATCCGGAAGCCTCTTCTTGCCTGATGGTGCCCGGTTGCCACATTCGGGCTGGGTGGATATTCGATCGCAACGGCTGGTTTTGCCTGGGGACAAGAGTGTCGAAGATTTTGCCTTCATGGCTGAAATCGATCATGAGACCATGAATATTCGCGATTTTTCCATGAAAAGTCCGTTCATGTATAAATCAACCGGCTCGGCCACGCTTGATCCCGACAACCTTTTTCGCACCATGTTTTCACTCACCGGAGAAATGACGGTTGGGCGTGAAACCTTCTCCTATCCTTTGAACGGTTCGTTAACTGACGCGATCTGGTAAGTCTCCTTTTTGAAAAAGACGGGATGAAGCGGTCCCTTGAACACGGAAAACGCCCTGCCAGCGTGTGCTGACAGGGCGCGGTATAAGTGCTGTTTCGGTGGTGCCTAGCTGACGTGCTTGGCTCCGGCCTTGATGGCTTCCGTGTTGGCGGGAATAAGTTTGTGATAGCGAGCGGAAATCACGTTTTCGAGCGAGCCGATAACGGCGTCGAGAGGAATGATTCCGGTTGCCTGCACAAACGCGCCGATGGCGACCATGTTGGCCATGCGGGTGTTGCCCAGCTCGTCGGCGATCTCGTTGCAGGGAACGCCGTAACATTTCAGCCGATCCGTATCAGCCAACTCCATGTCAATGAGTGAGGAGTTGATGATGTGGATCCCACCGTCTTCCACGCGCGGCTGGAATTTGTCCAGAGACGGGCGGTTCATGGCGATAAGGGATTTGGGCCGAAGGATAATGGGCGAACCAATGTCTTCCTGAGAAAGAACCACGGTGCAGTTGGCTGTACCGCCACGCATTTCCGGGCCGTAGACCGGGATATAGGTGACGTTGAGGTCGTCTTTCATGCCTGCGTAGGCGAGCAGGTTGCCGATGAGCATGACGCCCTGGCCACCAAAGCCCGCGATGATGGTATCCATGTACCGCATTAGCAGACACCTCCTTCTTCGGATACGTCCTTGTACACGCCAAGTGGGTAGTACGGGATCATTTCCTTCTGGATGCGCTCGTTGGCCTGCAACGGGGTCATTTTCCAGTTGGTCGGGCAGGCAGACAGCAGTTCCACAAAACCGAATCCAGTGTTGTTGAGCTGGAATTCAAAGGCTTTTTTCAGGTACTTTTTGGCCTGACGGATGTTCTTGACGCAGTCCAGCGAGCCGCGAGCCGCAAAGGCGACACCGCCAAGGGAGGCGATGATCTCGGTCATGCGGATGGGCGCACCTTCATGGGTCTGACACCGACCGGCCGGAGTGGTGGTCGTGGTCTGTCCGATGAGTGTGGTGGGTGCCATCTGGCCGCCGGTCATGCCGTAGACGGTGTTGTTGACGAAAACAACACAGATCTTTTCGCCACGGTTGGCGGCGTGCATGATTTCGGCCATGCCGATGGAGGCCAGATCGCCGTCACCTTGATAGGTGAAGACAAAGTGGTCCGGACGTGAACGTTTGACGCCGGTGGCGACTGCGGGTGCGCGACCATGCGGGGCTTCGACCGCATCCACGTTCAGGTAATTATACAGGAAGACCGAACACCCGATGGAGGTGGTCATGAGGGTCTTTTCCGCCAGGTTCATCTCGTCCAGCAATTCACCGATCAGTCGGTGGGCGACACCATGGTGACACCCGGGACAATAGTGGGTGGGACGATCGATAACGGATTCCGGTTTCTGGAATACTATTTTTTCGTGTGTATCTGACATTTATTTACCCTCCAAGCATTTGAGGATTGGCTCCTCGAGCTCGTCCGGGGTGGGCAGGTTACCGGGATAGATCGGGTAGAAGTCCGAATCGGTCACTGTGCGGATCGCAAGGCGGACATCGTCGAGCATCTGGCCCAGATTGTGTTCGATGGTCAGGAAGCGTTTGCCCTGCTCGGCCAGTGCCTTGAGTTCGGCAGACGGGAACGGGTACAGGGTGATGGGTCGGAACAGGCCGACCTTTTTGCCGTCTTTCCTGAATTTGCGGACAGCGGTCTTGGCGATGCGGCCAATGGAACCGTAGGCACAGATGATGAGATCGGCGTCTTCGGTTTCAAATTGTTCACATTCTGCCAGATCGGTCCAGGCGTCATATTTGGCTTGCAGATGTTTGTTCTGCTCGGCCAGTTCACCTTCTGCGAGGAAGAGTGATTTGATGAGACGTTTGTCGCGTCCACCGTCTCGGCCGGTGATGGCCCAGTCGCGTCCGCCATTTTCGTCAACATCTTCAGGTTCCCACGGGGTGATCGGTTCTTTCATCTGGCCGAGAATGGCGTCGCCGAGGATGAGAACCGGAGTCCGGTGTTCAAAGGCGATGTCAAAGGCGCGGATGGTCAGGTCATAGGCTTCCTGCACGGTGCCGGGACCAAAGGTGAAATGGCGATAGTCGCCGTGCCCGCCGCCTCGGGTGGACTGATAATAGTCACCCTGGGCCGGGCCGATGTCACCAAGACCCGGTCCGCCACGGTTCATGTTCACGACAACTGCCGGGACTTCTGAACCGGCCATATACGAGATGGCTTCCTGCTTCAGGGAAAGCCCCGGGGATGAGGAAGAGGTCATGGCGCGGACACCGGTTGCTCCGGCTCCGAGCAGCATGTTTGCTGCGGCCACTTCGGATTCGGCCTGAACGAAATCGCCGCCGGCCTTGATCATTTCAGACGACATGAATTCGGGGATGTCGTTCTGAGGGGTGATTGGATACCCGAAAAAACAGCGACATTTGGCAGCGAGTGCGCCGCGAGCAATGGCTTCATTTCCTTTAACAAAAATGCGTTCTGCTTTTTTGGTCATACTATTTGCCCCCCTTTTTCTTTGGGGTGCGATACACTGTGATTGCCACATCTGGGCAGATAGTGGCGCAGGATGCGCAACCTGTACATTTGTCCGCATCAGCTTCGGGCACTTCAGCGACCTTGTAGCCACTGAGGTTGAACCGGTCCGATTGGACGATGATGTCAACAGGACAGACGGTGGTGCAGAGCAAGCACCCTTTGCACCGATCTTCCTGGACCTCGATTCGAGACATGTATTACTCCAGTTCTGTGAATGATAGTAAAAGGTTAAAGCCGTCTATATGATAAGCATCGCATCTCCGTAGGAGAAAAAGCGAAAGCCGTTTTTCAAGGCATGTTCATAGGCCGAGAGAATAGTCTTTCTTCCAGCAAGAGCCGAGATCATAATGATGAGCGATGATTCTGGCAAATGGAAGTTCGTTAGAATGCCATCGATGACCTTGAATTCATAGCCCGGAGATATGAAAATAGTTGTTTCTCCCTGAAATGGTCCGATTTTGCCGGACTCTCGGACCATGCCTTCAAGGGTTCGTGCGCTGGTAGTGCCCACCGCAATGACCGGGCGACCCTCGGCTTTGGCCTTCAGAATTGCTGCGGTGGTAGAGTCGGGAACCTCTATATATTCCGAGTGCATTTGGTGGTCACGGATGTCTTTTGCCCTGACCGGACTGAACGTGCCATAGCCGACATACAGTGTGACTTCCGCCCATTCAATCCCTTTGTCTTGGATTTTTCCCCGTATTTCCGGCGTGAAATGAAGTCCGGCGGTGGGTGCGGCCACGGATCCGGTCTTGTCTACGTTGGCATAGGTGGTCTGATACCGTTCTCTGTCTGCCTCGCAATCCGGGCGTTTGATGTAGGGAGGCAGTGGCAGGTGCCCCAACTCGGTGAAAAGTTCTGTCAGATCGCCCTTCCATTGCAGTTCGACCTGCCAACGACCAAATTCGCCCGCTGTCCCTGCGACCAGACAAAACGTGTCGGTAAAGGTGATGGTGGTTCCGGGTTTTGGTGTTTTCGAGGCACGGAGCAGCCCTTCCACTGTGGCCGTTGTCCAGCCGTCTTTTTCACGAGACTGGATGAGCGGCAACGGGGTGAGCAGCAGAAATTCGACCCGTCCACCTGTAGGCTTGGTGCCAAAAACCCGGGCCGGAATGACTCGGGAATTGTTGGCCACGAGCAAGGCGTTGTCCGGGAGGTGATCCAGCAGATCAGAAAAGGTGGACACGGTCGTTGTGTTCGTTGTGCGGTCGAGCACCAAAAGGCGTGATCCGTCACGACGATCAGCCGGTTCTTGGGCGATCTGGTCCTCTGGAAGGTCGTAATTATAGCTTTCAAGCAGGTAATCTTCGGGTATTTCCATAAATATATATCCATCGGTTGGAGGAACTTTGTGTTGTACAACACCTGGAAATGCAACGGAATCTTTTTCTTTTCCTGTAATATCAGCATGTTGTGTGCAAAACGGTCGCTTTTCGCTTGGGGCTTGATATTGGTGGTAATCATGGTATTCCATAAATATGAATTGGCTTTCCGTGGCTGAGATAGCCAAACGCACTCGAATCCCCGCACCGACCGCCCGTCGGTATGCTGCGCTGTTCAAGGATTTCCTTGGCGGCCGCAAGATGGGCCGTGTCACCAAGTATCCTGAAGAATCGCTTGTTATTTTCGAACGAATTTCTCGACTCTACGGTGAAGGCCGTGTGACGAATGAGATCGACGAGATCTTGCGGACAGAGTTTCCGCGGACGATCGAGGTGGAACATTCGTCGATCACGGGTGTGGCTCCTCGGGAAAATTCCATGGAATTGGCATCCACATTCAATGAGGTTATCGGCAAGGTTGCTGCCTGTATGGGCGTTATTGCCGACCAGAAGACCATCATTGATTCACAGCAGGAAGACATTCAGAAGCTCAAGACTGCGTTTGTTCTTTTGGCGCGTAGTCAGAAAAAATTGAAGGAACTGCCCATGTCCGAGGCGAGGTTGCCAGATGAAATTTTGGAGCAGACCAAGGCCTTGGAGCAGAAAGACGCCGAGATCGAAGAAATGACGGTCAAGTTGACGTTTGACACTTCGGACATTAAAGCCAAGTTGCAGATTCTTGAGTCGGAGCTTGTACGGCTTCGCAAGGATCGGCGTGAGATGGAAAAATATCTGCAAGACAAGATAGATCGGCTCAAGGCGTCGGCGTCTTGAATCGGTGCAGGCATCAGTAAATTTCAGTGTATTCGGAGGAAGACCACATGCGTATTTTCAGATTGGTACTGCCGCTTTTGTGTGTATTGGGACTCATGGCGTGTACGACCACGGGCACGACGTCCACCGGAAATGTGTCTGGTCAGTCCCCTTCCGCTCAATATCAGGAACCGGACTATTATCTCGATTTTGACGACATCATGATTCCCAAGGAGATCAGCTATAAGGCTGACGACTCCTACAAGCTTGACAATTCCAAGTTTCGTGCGGCGATCATGCGTTTTTCTGGTCGGGTCGAAGTCATGGAGCTGGTGCAGTATTTCGTGAACAATATGACCAAGGACAATTGGACGCTGCTCTCCAATAACAAGGCAAGTAAGGTGCATGTGTTGAATTTTGAGAAATTCAACAAAAGCTGTGTGATTCAGATTGATGATAGTTTCGCTACAGCCACAACCACCATATTTGCCGTTGAAGTCAAAGAGACAGGTCATGGCCTGAAGAGTAAATAATTCAATGCAATCTCATTACAGTTTTTCCGGTTTCATGGGCAAACGCGTCCATATGGGAGTGACCGGCTCCATTGCTGCGTACAAGGCACTTGATTTGGTGCGTTCTTTTCAGGAATCCGAGTGCATGGTTTCCACCGTGCTGACCGAGGCCTGTACCAAGTTTATACAGCCGTTGAGTTTTGAAGCATTGGGGGCATCCCCGGTGTATACGAAGATGTTTGAAGCGAATTCCGGTTCAGATACTACGTTCGATCATTTGGAACCAGGGCAGCTTGCCGATGTCATGGTGATTGCCCCGGCTTCGGCCAACACTATGGCCAAGCTTGCGTTTGGACTGGCTGACGACATGCTGTCGTGCCAGGCTCTGGCTTTTTCCGGTCCCAAGCTCATTGCTCCAGCCATGAATCCCCGCATGTGGGCGGCTCCGGCCACCCAGCGCAATTGGGACATGCTGGGCGAATTGGGGTACATTCGGATTCAGCCCGATTCCGGTCATGTCGCGTGTGGCGATACGGGAACTGGACGACTGGCTCCTGTTGACGCTATTTTTATTGAGACCTTGAAGGCCCTGAGTCCTCAGGATCTGGCTGGGAAAAAGGTGCTTGTTTCCTTGGGACCCACTCGGGAACCCTGGGACGCAGTCCGGTTTTGGTCTAATCCGTCCAGTGGTCTCATGGGAGGCTGCATGGCCGTGGCCGCTTACTTGCGCGGAGCGGATGTCACTGTTGTGACCGGACCGACCGAACTCGAATTTCCTGTCGGAATCGCCCGTGTGTCTGTGACCACTGCCCAGCAGATGTACGAAGCGTGCATGGATCTGTGGCCTGAAATGGACATGGGATGTTTGACCGCTGCGGTGGCCGATTATCGGCCTGTTCCGTATGGCACTGACAAGTTCAAGAAGACCAGCACGGCTGGCGCCGGTTTGTCAATTGAGTTCGAGACCAACAAGGACATCCTTAAGAGTTTGGGGACGTGCAAAAAGAGTTCGCAAAAACTCATTGGTTTTGCGGCCGAAACACGGCATCTTCGAGAACAGGCCGAAAGAAAGCTTGAGTCCAAGAATCTCGATGTTATTGCGGCCAATGATATTTCCAAGGACGGCAGCGGATTTGGTGTTCCGACAAATCAGGTCTTTGTGTTGGATGCCAAGGGCCGCAAGGAATTGTGGTCGCAACTGCCGAAAACTGAAGTAGCGTGGAGATTATGGGATCACCTTCTGCTCGACTGAAAACGCGAGAAAGCTTGAGGCCGTGGATCGAATCCGGCCTTGAGTTTGTTTTGCGCACAGCAGTCGTGGGTGAAGCTGCCCTTTCAAATAGTTCTTCACAGCACGCCGTGACGACCGAGCCGGAAGCGGATCATCCTGTTTCGCAACAGGCCTCTTCTTCGGTTCGGCAACCGGCGGCCCAATACCCGGCTCACGGGACATCTTCTCAGCCAATATCGCCGTCGCAGCACTCGACACACGGCTCGGTGCAACAGCCGGTTCAACCCCCGGTTCAGCGGCCAATGCAGACCCGGGTTCAGCAACCAGCACAACGCCCCGTTGCCCCCGTCTTTCCTCCTCCGTGGAATGGATTCATGCGGTTTGCTCGTTCCGCTGCGCCTAAAGTCCTCATGACGTATATGGAGCTTGGGCTGGATTTTGGTGGTCAGCCTGACCATCGGCGTTCATCTGTACTGAAGAACATTCAGGCTCATCTCAAGTGGCCGCAAGGGACGATGAATTTTTGGCCGGTCGCGGCATTGAAAGATGGAACACTTCAACCGAGTACACAGATGTTTTGGCAGGGATGGGAACAATGGCGCGCGCCGAACATTGTCTGTTTTGGTGAAGAAGCCTTGAAAATTGTTCTGCCTGATGCCGACCCGAATGTGACAACGCACATGCTGGAATATGTGACCGTGCACAAAATGGCCCCGCTTTCACACTTGGTGACCTTGCTTCCGCACGAACAGCAAATATCCGTTGAGGAATTGTTCAAGATACGGCTCTAATTGATCTTTTGAGTCTTTTTGACCGTTTTTCGTTCATATTCCCTTTGAGAGAGACTCGTGCAGCCTCGGCGGCCCTTCGCCCCTCTTCCAGCTAAAAACGTCTCTCGTCGCAGTTTTGGGAGATGCCTTGAAAAACCCTTGCTGCACAAGGCTTTCCGGGCGTTTAAGCCGATATTTTGGGCTGATACATATTTTTTACGTGGTTTTTTTAAAAAAGATGACCACGCTGTATCAAGAAATGATTTTTTTCACACTTGCGCTGTGTGATATGTGTGGAGTATGAGCGGGTGACACATTGACATGTCGCTGTGTCGATATACCTGCTGATGATATCGGGCGGCGACGCTTGAAATGCAATTCCCAACCATTAATCCCGACCAGAGTGTTGGGGATAAGGGACAGACAAAAATATGAAGATACTTGTCACCGGTGCTGCCGGATTTATCGGGTTCCACCTTTCCAGACGATTGATTGGTGAGGGGCATGAAGTTGTTGGTTTGGACAATCTCAATGACTATTATGATGTGAATCTCAAGAAAGCTCGTTTGGCGCTTCTTGGCGAAAGCCCTCTTTTCCGTCATGTGAATATCAATCTCCAGGACGATCAGCCCATGAGCGATCTGTTCGCCGCCGAGAAATTTACGCATGTTGTCAACTTGGCTGCTCAGGCTGGCGTTCGGTACTCCATTGAAAATCCCAAATCCTACATCGATTCAAATGTCGTTGGATTTCTGAATATTTTGGAAGGCTGCCGTCACAATAAGGTCGAGCATCTCGTGTATGCTTCAAGCAGTTCTGTCTATGGAATGAACACCAAAATGCCGTTGAATCCGCATGAAGGTGTCGATCATCCCATGAGTTTGTACGCAGCGACCAAGAAGTCCAATGAGATGATGGCCCATTCCTATTCCAGCCTGTATGACTTGCCGACCACAGGGTTGCGTTTCTTCACGGTGTATGGTCCTTGGGGCCGTCCCGACATGGCTCTTTTCCTGTTCACTAAAAATATTCTTGAAGAAAAGCCCATCAATGTTTTCAACTATGGAAAGATGAAACGGGACTTCACCTATATTGATGATATTGTTGAAGGCGTTGTCCGTGTGGTCAACCATACTGCACAGCCCAATGAGAATTGGGACGGGAACGCTCCGGACCCCTGCTCCAGCAAGGTCCCCTATCGCGTGTACAATATCGGCAACAATGCTGTTGTCGAGCTGTCCCGGTACATCGAAGTCATCGAAGAAGTCGTGGGTAAAAAAGCAATTTATAATTACATGCCCATGCAACCAGGCGATGTCCCTGCTACGGAAGCCGATGTCAGCGATCTGGTCAGAGATGTTGATTTCAAACCCAACACATCCATCGAAGTCGGTATCCGGAACTTCATTGATTGGTACCGCGAATATTATAATAAATAGAACAGACCGTCTGGAGACGTTCTGATGTCATCCACAGGGTGACGCAGCCTGTCCCCTTTCGCCTGATCGCGACATGGTCGCCTATAGATCAGATCCTCAACCCGTGTTGAGGGTCTGATTTTTTTGTGTCGTATAGGGGTGATTCTTGATCATGATTCCTCGATGATTGCGTGAAGATCATGTTTTTTTGCGTATTTCTCCCCTTTTTGCTGAACGGCACTTGCCTTAGTTTTTGTTTCAGCCTACCAATGGCAGAGGAAAAGAGTGGTTTTTGTTTCACGTGAAACATTGGATGCGGGGTAAATGTTTCACGTGAAACACTCGAAATATCCATTTGAGAGTGAATTGGAGCATGAAAGCGAGGGTTTTGTGGCACGAAGAATTGTTGTAGCAAATCAGAAAGGTGGCGTCGGCAAGACAACCACGTCCGTGAACCTTGCGGCGTCGTTGGCGGTCATGGAAAAAAAGGTGTTGCTGGTCGATTGCGATCCTCAGGGAAACGCATCCAGTGGGTTGGGGTTCTACCCTGCCGACCAGCGAGAGAATATCTATACTGCCCTCTTCAATCCCAAAAAAATTGAGAAGGCCATTTGTGAAACTGGGGTCCCGTTTCTGGATTTATTGCCAGGGACGCAGGATCTGGTTGGGGCGGAAATTGAACTGGTCGATAAGTTCGGGCGGGAATATTATCTGCGAGAGCTGGTGGATACCGTTGATGAAAAATATGATTTCATCATAATCGATTGCCCTCCTTCTCTTGGCTTGTTGACGGTCAATGCACTGTGTGCAGCCAAAGAGATGTTGGTTCCATTGCAGTGTGAATATTACGCACTGGAAGGAATTGCTCAATTACTCATGACATATGAACTGGTGAGAAAACGTCTGAATACCGAATTGGGAATTCTCGGCGTGGTGCTGACCATGTATGATTCCAGAAACAGATTGTCTTGGCAGGTGAAAAACGAAGTGCGTAAAGCCTTCCCTCAGCACTTGTTCGAAACAATTATTCCGAGGAATGTACGGTTATCGGAAGCTCCGAGCTTTGGTAAACCCGTAATCAACTATGATATAAAATCACGAGGGGCCGAGGCCTATCTGGCGCTTGCTCAGGAGGTCTCAAGAAGCAGTGCTGTCAGGGCGTAAGATGTTTTTAGTGCAGGCGACCCGCCATGTGTTCATCATGGCGGGACAAGTGAGAATCTGGCGATCAGCGAGAGTATCGGCCTTCTTTAGATGATATTTTTGAAGACTGGAATGGTGTACATTCTGTGGTGATTTCGTCTTTGAAATGCCTTTTTAGAATCTTGGCTTGACACTTCATGCACTTAAAGCACACAAGGCCAGCGAGGTTTGCACTGGACAATCTAAAGAGACGTGGGTCATCCTTGGCCCAATCCTGGGTGGAGTTGCCACAGTGTTCACAGGCCACATCGGTGTCGACCGGGTATGGAAAATCCCAGTACTGTTTGAGGGTTTCCCAGTCGGCCAACGGTTCGGGCCTTTCAGGTTCAGCATGATTGTCAACAATGCCCAGGGTGTCCAAAACCGGCTTCTTGACAGTAGTCCAGGCTTCAGCAGACAGCAACGCTCCAATGAGGTTGCCGTCTTTGTCAAAGAGTTCATTAATGTGATCAGACATGATTACTCCGATTGGTTTCGCTTGTCTTCGGGGTTTTATAGGCATTCAGGCCACAATGAGCAAGCGTGTAATCAGACGTGTGAGGAGAATTGTTATGATGTCAGGTAATCGAGGATTGGGACGCGGACTTGATGCCCTGTTGGGTGGGGTCCGTGAAGATGAAAAGGTCACAGCCGATTCCGCAGAAGTTCGGATGATCTCCCTGAAAGCGATTTCGCCAAATCCCCATCAGCCTCGTCGAGAGTTTTCAGAGTCCGGACTGAAAGATCTTGCCTCTTCTATCAAAACTCGTGGGGTGCTCCAGCCGATTCTGGTCCGCTCTCTCGGGAATAATCGTTTTGAGCTGGTCGCTGGTGAACGCCGGTTACGGGCGTCTAAAAAAGCGGGCCTGACAGAAATTCCGACGTTGATTCGGGAAATGTCTGACCAGGAAAGCCTGGCTATCGCCCTGATCGAGAATTTGCAGCGCGAAGATTTGAACGCTGTGGAAGAAGCGCTCGGCTACCAGCGGCTCCAGCAGGAGTTCGGATTGAGTCAGGAAGAGCTGGCGCGACAGGTTGGGAAAAGCCGATCTGCTGTTGCCAATGCATTACGTTTGCTCAATCTGCCTGACAGTGTGCAGCAAGATATCCAAAACAGTGCCCTTTCTGCTGGACATGGACGGGCGATCATGGCGGTTGCGGATGCCGAGACACAGAAGGCCCTTCATGGTCGGATCGTCGAAAATGGATTGACCGTGCGTCAGGCTGAGGCTCAGGCTTCATTTTTCAAAGAACATGGTCGTTTGCCGGGCGCAGATGAAGTCGGGACCAAAGGGACGCCTAAGGCAGGCACATCGAAAAGCACGCCTTTGGACCCTCGTTTGGCAGATCTTCAGTCGGTGTTGTCCGAGTCGTTGGGTATAAATGTCAAAATTTCCGGATCGTCGAAAAAAGGCAAAGTTACCGTGAGTTATGCTTCAGAAGACGATTTGCGGTCTGTTGTGGAAAAGCTTGGAGGCCTTTCCGGTCTGCTCGCTGAATCCTACTTCTAAGAGGTCCTGATGGATAATTGATTGCTTGGTGATAATCATAGTGTGATGACGTGCATGATGACACTTTGTTTGCTGTAACACGAATAACGCATGAAGCATGGAATTCAGAAAGATGGCACGAGAGAAAATTCGAAAAGCGGTCGCTTCGCTGGCTGGACATAATGTATTGATAATCGGTGATCTTATGCTCGACCATTACCTGATGGGAACCGTGGATCGGATTTCTCCGGAAGCCCCGGTCCCAGTGGTCAACGTCCGTGAGGAATCAGTCGTCCTTGGCGGCGCCGGGAACGTGGGACGAAATATTGCTGATTTGGGCGGTTCCCCTCTGCTCGTCACCGTAGTCGGTGATGATAGAGATGGATGCCTGCTTGACGATCTGTGTGAAAAGGCTGGACTCAAGACGCGGATTGTTCGCGACGTCACCCGCCCCACGACAAAGAAAACGCGGGTCATTGCACACAATCAGCAGGTGGTTCGTGTCGATCACGAACTGGTTGCTCCTTTGAGTGATGCGACGCAGGAAGCACTTTTTACAACCATTGAATCTGTTGTTCAGGATTATCCTGTCATCATCCTTTCTGATTACGGTAAGGGATTGATTTCTCGTTCTTTCATGGATCGGTTCATGGTGTTGATCGAGACCTGCTCGCCCCGCCCAAAAGTGTTGGTTGACCCGAAAACCGTGAATTACGATTTGTATACCGGAGTTGATCTTTTGACACCGAATACCAAGGAAGCGGGTGAAGGTGCATCCATGGCGGTTTCGGACAAGGCGTCTGTGCTCAAGGCCGGTGAAGTGCTGTTTGATCGATTGCAGTGTACCAATCTTTTAGTGACGCTTGGCCCGGATGGTATGGCACTGTTCGAGGGGCGGGACACGGTTCACCATATCCCGACCTTTGCTCAAAAGGTTTTTGATGTGACAGGAGCGGGTGATACAGTCATCGCGACCACGGCACTTGCCCTCTCCGCCGGGGTTGATCTTTTGACCGCCTGCACCTTGGCCAACTATGCGGCTGGCGTTGTGGTCGGTCAGGTCGGTGCAGCAACCACGACACCTGCGGAGTTGCTCGAATCTATGGACGAACTTCCGGAGCCAGATGTTTCGTTGTGGACAAGTTGAACTGAGACGCCGTGCCCGTTTGATTCGCAGGGCGGCATGAATAACCGTTGGAGCGTGAGCGATGGAGACAAAGAACCTTGAATTCTCGACAGATATTCCGACATTAGGACCTGCCAAGATACAGACCCCAGTCAGAAATCCTCGCTATGTCAACGAGGCATCTCCCCTGCAATTGATGTTGACGTCAGATGAACTGACTGAGTTGAAGACAGGCACCCTGCAAAAGGAATTCGAAAAAGCCGGGCCACGGGAAAAAGTCTATTTTGATCCGTCAAAGACCCGGTGCGCCATTGTCACTTGTGGCGGGTTGTGTCCCGGTATCAACGACGTGATCCGCTCCATCGTCAATGAGGCCCACTACCACTACGGTATTCATACCGTCTTCGGCATCTCCAACGGACTACGAGGTTTCATTCCAAAGTATGGGTATGAGGTCAAAGAGCTGACCCCGAAGAATGTCTCGCATATTCATCAGTTTGGCGGGACTATTCTTGGTTCGTCGCGAGGACTGCAAGACTCTGAAGAAATTGTCGATTCATTGGAAAGACTCAATATCGGCATTTTGTTCGTCATTGGCGGCGATGGGGCCATGCGGGCCGCAAAGTCCATTGTGCAAGAGGTCTCGGACCGCAAGAAAAAGATTGCGGTTATCGGCATCCCCAAGACCATCGACAACGATATCAATTTCATCAGTCGCTCCTTTGGGTTTGACACTGCCGTGGAAAAGGCCACCGAAGCCATCCAGTGTGCACATGTCGAAGCCACCGGCGTGGACAAGGGCGTGGGACTCGTCCGACTCATGGGGCGCGAAGCCGGATTCATCGCGGCGCAGGCCACACTCGCCCTTCAGGAAGTGAATTTTTTGCTCGTTCCGGAAAAGTCCTTCACCCTTGAAGGGGAAAACGGGCTGCTGCAAGCGGTTGAAAGACGGCTGCGTGATCGAGATCATGCAATCATCGTGTGTGCAGAAGGTGCCGGACAGGATGTGTTGGGGAAAACGTTGGAACGCGATCCCTCAGGAAATCCGAAGTTGGGTGATATTTGCGGACATATCATCACGCAGCTCAAACAGCATTGTCGCGATCGCGAATTGGAAATGAATTTGAAGTTCATCGATCCGAGTTATATTATTCGATCGGTTCCGGCCAATGCGGGTGATCGAATTTATTGTGGATTCCTTGGACAGAATGCCGTTCACGCGGCCATGGCCGGAAAAACAGGCATGGTAGTGACGCGGCTCAAATCAAGCCTGGTTCATCTGCCTCTCGACCTGGTGACCGTCAAGCGGCGAAATATCAATATTGATTCCGACTATTGGTGCGCGGTGATGGAATCCACGGGCCAGCATATCTACATGGAATAAAAAAAGGGAGAGGCACACGCCCCTCCCTTTCGTTGTCTTTCAGGAAATTCGGATTATTCGTTGGCGGCCAGCCTGCGGCGAATCTGTTCGTTGACCTGTTTGCTCGGGCTTTCCACTTCAGCGGCCATGGCAACGGCTAGCAGCTCAAACAGTTCATCGTAGGAAAATTCGAGATTGAGGCTGCCGTTGGAGACGATGCAACTTTCGTCCTGTTCCTCGATGGTGTACGCGCGTCGTTCCCGGGCATGACCAATAGCTGAGATGATTCCATAGGCGAGTGCGCCCTCTTCATCCCGGTACAGCTTTTCCATGGTCAGCATCCCTGTATTGTCGTCGAAGTACATTTCTTCGCCGATCAGGTGGCCGGTAACACCCATGTCTTGTCCAAAATCATTGGGCAGATTGACAGTGAGGATCGGATCGTTTCCGCCGTGACCGCCAATTGGTTTTTTTGACATGTTTTTCTCCTTAGTCCAAGGGGAGTTTGAATTGATCGGGTTTCCGGCCTTTTTTGGCTTTGGACGCGGCAACCTTCCATCCACTCTCTATAAATTCTATGAGATCTTTTTCCGGTACCCGCCATTGGCTACCGATTTTGATCGCTTTGATACTTCCGCGTGTAATGAGTCGATACGCTGTTCGCTGATGCACTCGTAAAAAGTCCGCAACTTCACGGACTGTAAACAAGGTTGGGGGCGTGCGTGCTTCTTTGGTATTCATAATGTCACTATTTGACGTATGATGTTCAATCTTTGACATAAGGAGTCAAAGATTGTCAACAAAGTACAATGATGTCACATGCTGTCTAGATATAATCTAGAATAATGTCGATAGATTGGAATTACAGTATGTTGTTGTTTTCTCCAGTGCAAAAGGGCATTGGGCCATGACTGCATCGGTGTGGAAAAGGTTCAATGATGCAAAGGGATCGCGGGTTTTTATCGGTTTTTCGATGGATTGAGAGAAAAAAAGAAAAAACAGCCCATGGCGACCGATTTTTCATGTGCGGACTGATAATTTGCTGCCGTGGCGACACAGCGCCCCACTTCCGAAGATGGTGGGTGGATTGAGAACTGTTTTTTGGCAGGCAGACCGCCGGACGTTTCAAGAAAAAGCGAATTCCTCAAGAGGCCGTGGGCAGTTGTGGATGGTTGGAGTTCTCTCTATTTTTCAAGAATTTCATCAAAAAGAACGAGGCAGGGATTTTCGACATCGCTTTCGAGATGAGTCGTCATTTGGTGAAGAATTTTGGCAAAGTACCGTCTGTCATTAATAGAAAGACCCTGGTTGACAACCGACTGAAGATCGGTCACGGCTGCGTGGACGGTTTTTTGAAGGTCTTTTGCGGTATCCGTCAGGAGCAGGAGCGCACTGCGACGGTCTGTGTGACTTCGTTTCCGTTGAATCAATCCATCACGTTCCATACGTTTTAAAGTATTGGACAGAGTGGCTTGTTCAATGGAAAGTTGGGCATGCAATTGTTTTTGTGTGATGGTGTCTTGCAGCCAGAGTTTGTTCAGGATTTCGATATATCCCGGCCGGACGTTGTATGGCTCGAGTCGAGCGTCCAATGCTTTTGCGTAAAGTCGATAAAGATTTGAAATACGTGTAAAAAAGAAAGAAGTATCAGCGTGCGACATATATATCCCTGTGTATCTCGTATGGAAGAAGTCCACTATCATGGAGTCTTCCTAAGGACAAGAGAACAGAAGGATTTGTAAAAACGGGGTACGTGGTGACGGAAAAAATAAAACAAATATTTATACACATTTGGATACTGAATGTGTTTGGAGATAGGTATGAATGTGATGGAACGATGGACGGCGAAAGGCGGCTACAAAGAAGCCCTCGTCATCGGTTTTCCGCTTGTCGTGAGTATGGTGTCTTCGACGGTGATGACGTTTACCGATCGAATGTTTTTGGGCAATTATTCGACCGACACGTTGGCGGCTTCTGTGCCGGCCAGTGTGACGGCGTTCATGTTTCTGGCCTTTTTTCTCGGTGTGGCTCAATACGCCGGTGTGTTCGTGGCCCAGTTTACCGGATCGGGACGGCATGAAGACGTCGGCCGGTCTTTGTGGCAAGGGTTGTGGTTCTGTCTTCCGGCCTGGGTCGTGCTGGCATCCCTGTGGTTTTTGGCCCGGCCCCTGTTTGAACTCAGTGGGCACCCTCCCCAGGTTATTGAGTTGGAGATTGCGTATTTCAAGATTTTGACAGTGGGTGGCGGTGCGTTTGTTGTCAGCGGGTGTCTTTCCTGTTTCTACTCTGGTCGGGGCATGACCAAGCCGATCATGGTTATCAGTTTGCTGGCCATGATCGTGAACGTGCCGTTGGACTACTGTTTCATTAATGGTGTTGGTCCGTTTCCCGAGTTGGGTATTGTCGGCGCGGGATTGGCAACAGTGACCGGGTATGTCCTGCCTGTGATCTGTTACAGTTGTCTGATTTTTACCGCTGAGAATGAAAAATGGTATCGAGTGCGGTCAGGGTGGCGGTTTGATCGGAAACTCTTCACGCGTTTTTTGCGGTTCGGGCTGCCGGGCGGTGTGGAGTTTTTTCTTGATCTGTTTGCGGTGTCGTTTTTCGTCTTCATGATCGGTCGATTTGGTCAAGTCGAATTGGCTGCGACCAATGCGGTCTTTTCCATTTATAACATTGCATTTTTGCCCACGATCGGACTGCACGTTGCGGCCAGTGTCATGGTCGGACAGGCCATGGGCGACGGCAAACCGGATCAGGCTGCCTATGCGACCCGTTCAGTCCTGCATTTGGCGATTGTCTATATGGCCTGTATGGCGGTGCTTTTTATCGGGTTGCCGGACGTGTTGATGAACATGTTCAAGGCTCGTGGCGAATCGGCGGCAGACTTTCATGATGTGTTGGTCATGGGCGTGATGCTCATGAAATTTACGGCGGTGTTTACCATGATTGACGCGGTAGCCGTGGTCCACGTGGGTGGATTGAAAGGGGCTGGCGATACTAAATACATTATGAAAACCATGTTTTTGAGTTCCATGATGTGTATTGTTATCCCCCTGTTGATACTCAATTATCTCGGGATTCGACAGATTTATGCACCATGGACGTTCCTGCTCTTGTATGCCTTGACCATGTCTGTGTCATTCGTCGTTCGGTTTTATAAGGGACCGTGGAGACATATCCGGGTCATTCCCGACTGAGTTGGATAAAAGCCATTGAAGCACGACAGCGACTGCGATATCGTGAAATGGTTGCTTGGTGAAATACGGTATGTACGAGGCGTACAAGACCCTGGAATATCAGGAAAGAGTGATATTTTTTGTGAATGTCCAGATGCGATGCTCCCGTGATGATAATCTGATGACTAAATGTGTAGAGTTTGCCTATCTTATTAAAATTGTGATACTTTTTCGTGATTTTTTGTGTGATCACGTCTGTCTGATCGGGATAAAATCAGTGTGCAAATGGTTGCTGCAAAAAATAATGACGGCAAAAGCGGTTTTTATCAGCAGAGTCAAGGCTGAAAAACGATAGTGATCACCGTGTGGTCAATCGAAAATTTGAAAGGTGGAAGAATGGATGACGCTGTCACGGTGATCGTTGCGCGATACACGGAGGATGTCAGTTGGGTTGAGCGGCTGGGGTATAACTCTGTCGTGTACGACAAAAGTGATGCACCAGCGGAAAATGCCCGCCAATTGGAGAATATTGGTCGAGAAGCCCACACATATTTCACGCATATCGTCAACGAGTATGAGACCCTTTCTCCGATGAATGTTTTTGTACAGGGAGACCCATTCGATCACCTTGATGATCGTGGTAGAACCGATGTTGACGGCTTGCGGAAGCAGCTTGTGGATGTTGTGGATCGCGCCCTTCCCTTCAAAGGCCTGGCTTGGTTCAAACTCAAATGTGACCGGCTGGGGCGGCCTCATGATCTGCGGAAGCTGGAGAACAAGGGCCGTTGGGCCGGATGGGGGCGAGATATTCCTGTCGGTGCGGTGTTTGAAGAGCTTTTTCATGTCCCCATGCCCGAACAGTTGATCGTGCGTGCGCCTACGGGCAATTTTTGTGTATCAGGAGATCGTATTCGAACCCGGCCAATATCTTTCTATCAACACTGTTTGCACTTGGTTGAACAAGACCCGTTTGACGAGTACAACACCGGACATGCCTTTGAACGGCTGTGGCAGCATATTTTCAATGGAAATACGGCATGGAATTCGGGCTACCCTGTGTCATCGTGATCAAATCGTCGGCTTGAGGAAGGTGAAAAATGATGCCTCTCAATTTTAGAATCGCTGTCTCATCCCTTTCGGCGCACAAGTTGCGCGCCATTTTGGCCATGATGGGCGTTTTTTTGGGGGCACTTGCCTTTACCGGGGTTCAGCATGTGTCCACGATCATGGTGAAACGGGCTGAATTGGAGACGGAAAAGCTTGGGCCGAATCTCTACTCTGTCATGGCGGGCGAGGTGCGTTTTACCCGAAGCGGGAATGCCCGGCTTTCCGGAGTGACCCGAAATTTCACCATTCAGGACGCTCAGGCCTTGATCGCCGGAGTCCCCTCTGTCATGGAAGGCACCCCCTATGTCGCGCAATCCATGCAGATTCGGGGAAACGGAAATGCCGTGACCGCGCAGTTGTTGGCTGCGTGGCCGAATTATCAGGATATTCGAAATTTTCGACCCGTATTTGGTCGATTTTTCAATTGGCAGGAAGTGGATGATCGAGCCAAGGTCTGCGTGCTTGGGCAAACCATCGCCCGATTGTTGTTTGACGAGCCAGCCAAAGCGGTCGGGCAGCAAATCTATCTGTTCAGGGCCAGTTTTCGGGTTATTGGCGTCATGGAATCCAAGGGCCGGGATCTTTCCGGCACCGATCAGGATGAAGTGATGCTTGTGCCCATCTCAACGTATATGCGGCGGGCCAGTAACCAGACCTGGACCAGCGGCGTGTTTTTGCGGTTGTCCAAGGACGCCAGTCGCGCTGTTGTGGATGAAGCGGTCCAATCGATCATGCGGTTGCGGCATAAGATCGATCCGGGGGAACCAGACGATTTCAGCTCCATGTCACCCAAGGACGCCATGCAGTTGCAACAACAGGCATTGGCCCTGATGACCACCTTGGGAGGGATCACGTCGTCCATTTCCTTTGGGGTTGGAGGACTGGGTATTTTGTCCATCATGATTCTGGTCGTGCGTGCGCGTCGAGTTGAGATCGGTGTGCGCCGAGCCGTTGGTGGCCGACGTCGGGATATCATCCGTCAGTTTCTTTTCGAGTCGGGTCTCATGGCCGCCGTGGGCGGTGGACTGGGGGTGTTGACCACGGTTATTCTGGTCATCGTGGGATGCACGATCGCCGACCTCCCCATCATCATAGAACCCACCAGTTTGGTCTCGACTCTCATTGGTTCCTGTGTCCTCGGCCTGGTGGCCGGAGCCTACCCCGCCTGGCAGGCTGCCAATGTCGAAATTCTCGCTGTCTTGAAATCATAGTCAAATATTTTAAGTGTTAGAAGATAAAAATAGTTTGCTATAAACTACTGCATAGCGTGCTATGTTGCGTGTTTCCAAGACGCTGACGTTGTGTCCTTTCCTTTTTATGTGAAAAAGACGAGAGAAATTCTTGTAATAACGGTAACCCGTTTGAATTCAATTTGTCTTCAGGACCGCCCTCCCCGGTTTTTGTGAAATCTGAAGGTTCGGGGTGTGCATGGTTTCCGGTGAATGTCGTAGAGCAGTTGCGTCGTTTGCATACCCACGGTACGGTCTATTTCAGAGTAACTTTTCAAAGGAGTCGAAAAAATGCCCTCCCCTATTGTCACCCTATTGGTCAGAAATCGAGAGCGGTCTGCCGCATTTTACAAGAAGGCCCTTGGATTTGATTGTGCGCGGGATTCGGTGCTGGTGGGGCCATTTGGTCAGAGCATTCGGCTGGTGGAAACCGAAAACGCCATGGCCGGAGGGTGTGTGGTCTTGACCCTTGAAGTTTCGGATACGGACCGGGCCGCTTCTGCCATTTTGGAACACGGCGGAGGACGGGCAGAAAAACTCATGGGCGACAGGCCGCTCTATCTCGGGTTGGACGGTGAAATGATTTCGCTCGTACAACGCGGATTGTCCGGTGCCCGCTCCATCAGGCTGATCGTGTATGATTTCGATGGCGTCATGACGGACAATACGGTTCAGGTGGATCAGGAGGGACGGGAGTCCATTCGTGCCAACCGGGGCGATGGCATGGGGGTCGGCATGATTCGGTCGCTCGGTATCGAACAGGTCATCCTGAGTACTGAGGTTAATCCCGTGGTCAAGGCCCGGGCCGATAAAATCAGACTGGAAGCGATTCACGGTATTCGGGACAAGGCAACCGCCCTGCTCGAATTGGCGGAGAAACGGTCCATATCGGTCGCTGAAATTCTGTTCGTGGGCAACGATACGAATGATGCTACGGGCATGGCCCTTGCCGGGTTCAAGGTGGCACCGGCCGACGCGCATCCATCCATTCTCGCCATGGCCGATTACGTGACCAGGGCACGAGGTGGTCAGGGAGTGATTAGGGAACTCGCGGACCTGCTGGAGGCCGCCAGGGAGTAACTGTATGGCGGGGAAAATTTTGGGCTTCCTTCTGGACAGCCTTGAGATTTTTCGTCTACCGTCCATATGAATTCTCGTGAGAAAGCGATTCAGACTGTTGGAGCCGGAATGCCTGAAGCATCGTTTGAAAGTATCTGCATTTTTCATATTCTGGATGGACTTCGTCAGGGATTGTCCCATTTTTCCTCTCGCAGCAGAGCCGCTGTGGTCTATGCCCAGACGCGCAATTCTCCACCCCGCATCTGCGATCCACAAAATTTGCTGGAAGGCCACGAGCCTAAATTACGGGACTATTATCTCAATTCGAACCGCTGGCGCGGTCGGCTTCCGCTTGGTCAGGAACTGGACGTGATTTCGTCAGATAAAGCTGGGTTGGATCTCTCCGGTATCATCACATTGGGCGCGCATTCCCGGCCCATGCACTACCAAATGTGGTTTACCGAGGAACACCCGGACATGTGTTCTCTTGGCCCGACGAGCAACTGGTTGGAATACGCCGCAGAACTCGTTTCGCAAAATTTCGAGACCTGCAACGTCATGGGGTTGGACACGGCGGGATTCATGCTGCAACATTGCGCCACCCATGCCATCCGAAATTATATCGTCGATAAACGGAGTCGTCTCGGGTGGATGGACACGCAAATTCGAGTCTATCCTTTTCTGGATGCGATCATGGGAATTTCCGGAACCAAGGAAGAAGGCGCGTGGCCACGGGGACGGATCGTGGTGGTGGAACCGAGCCAGCTTGACCAGGTGCGATTCATCTGTCGATTCCCCCTGCATGAACAGCCCCGGTTGTTTGATACTAAGCACGTTCGCAAGTTGTTGCAGGCCGTGGAATTTTCCGGTCGGGTGCTGGTTTCGGACGGCTCCACGGTGCTCGGCATAGCGATCGGTCCCATGCCCGGTGCGTATTTGGCGGCACAATTTAGCGGAACACATGGATTTTTATGGATCAAGGACGATTTGGTTTGCAGTTTTTCCGATGGTCGTTTCCTGTCTTCGAATCTCAAGGCCAATCTGGTGCAGCTCGAAGAACAATTGCTGGAAACCGATTTGACCATGGAAGATCAACACACCCTGCTCCGCATCGCGTCGCACATCGTGAATCGGGTGCGCGACCGCAAACACGGATGTACACTGATCGTGGATGCTGGGGCCTCGATTCTCAAGACCGCCGGGCAGCACCTCGAAGCCCCGCTCGATCTTCAGGAAAGCAGTCAGCTCAAACTTGCCTGTTCATTGGCGAAATTGGATGGCGGCCTGCATATTTATCGGGACCTGCAATTGTACGGATTCGGATGCCTTATGGATGGTCGATGCGTTCCCGGCGAGAATCGGGCGCGTGGAGCGCGATTCAATTCCGCACTGCGGTTCACTGCTCAACACGAGGATATCGTGGTGGTTGTCGTGTCGTCAGACCGACCCGTCTCCATCATCAAGAACGGCGTGGAATTGACCGCTCAGTGTCATTTCCGGCAGATACGCGGTCTTGGTCGTCCGCCGCTTCTGGCCGATTGGGTCATGAGTTGACGGCATGACGGTCTCATGGATTTCCGACCCGATTTTTTGGGTTTTCGCTGTCCCTGCCCTTTCGATTTCTGGGCTGCTGATGCAGATGATTCTGTCGCTTTTTCGGTGCTGCGCCGCTTTCAACCTACGAGGCAAGGCCGTGCAATTGAAATGGTGGATGATCCCTGCCACCAGCGGCCTCTGTTGCCTTGCCTGGGGACTGGCCGCCCTGGCCGTGTATTTGCGAACCCCATGAGCCGTTTCCTTTTGGAATGTTTCTCATTCCTTCTGTCACGAAAATATTCGACATGTGACACACGATGGTCACGTCCGTGTGACAAATCCTGTCGCTTTTTGTTGTTTGACGAGTAGGCTTTTCTTTCCCGGTCCGATCCGGTTTTGGACGACCAGCAAGGAGAGAGAATGAAACTCAGTGTGAAAATGCTTGTTTCTTATGCGGCACCATGTCAAGAACTCCCTTTCTTCGTTGTTTTCTCTTTAATTAGGCCAGGCTTCACCCTCGCCTTATGGCGTATTAGTAATGTATTC
>NZ_WUEH01000016.1 GCF_010468615.1 Pseudodesulfovibrio sp. JC047
TAAAGATATTCGTCAATGGCCGGGGCTGTGGGTTTGGGTATTGGCCCGGAGGGAATCAGGGAAGTCGGTTTTGGGTCAAATTTAATATTCTGCTCCACCCGTGCAAATTTGGTATCATCGCGCTCTATCGCTGAGATTTCGTATTTATGCAGATCAGCTTCCCGGTTAGATAGAACTCGAAATACTCGAGGTTCAACATTTGTAGCTGAAACAACCCACATTGCTCCGCTTTTTGGTATCTGTGGCAGGGGTTCAGACAGATCAAGCGTATCGGTTTCGCCTGGTGCATTGACCACCCTGGCATCAAAGACAGTTTTGTCGGGCAACACCACCGTCAGCACATACCCCTCGCCCTCATCGATGATAATGGGCGCATCAAGCACCACCTGCGAAACCGAGGCACTCTTGAGCCGCCCTCCCATGCGCACCCCAGCGACCGCCGGGTCAGCCACCTCGATCAAATTGCCAGGCTGTGCGTCCGCAAAATCCAACCCCGCAACAAAAGAAACAGTTTCTGTTTCACTCTGTTCAGTGTCTAAAATCCACTTTCCCACACGGTACGCCTGCCCGCGTGACGTGCAGCCAAATGCAACAACGTCCGTAGGATTCCATCCGTATCGGGCCATCCCTTCCGCGTGCTCTACGACTTCCACCGTAGGTTTGTACCCGTCTTCGGGGTCGTTCCACGTCACAAGGACGGCAGTGTGCCGGGCCGAAAGGCCGGTACCCTGATACTGAAAATCACCGTTCTCCACGTTGGCAGGCGCAACAACATGCGTCGGCGTGTCCGGTTTATCCTGCGAAAAAGTCACTGTGCCGGAACCCCAAAAACAAAGACCACGACAAACCGAAATCAACGTGTTGACAACATGATAAGCATCTTCGCGAGTTTGCAAGACGCAATTAAGGCGAAAGCGCGGTTCCATGCCGCCGAAGCCGTCGGGCACCAATTCATCGCAATACTGCGCAATCTCATACATGGCCCACTTGTCCACTGCCGTCAGACCAAGACCATAGCGGTCGTTGCGCATCATGTCATAGACGCACCACGCCGGGTTATCGGTCCACGCCAGTTTGAACGTGCCATCCCACAGACCAGCAAATTCCCGCGTTTCCGGGTCGTAATTGCTCGGCACCTGGACCTTGATGCCCTTGATGTCAAAGGACACGGACGGGATGGCATTGCCGAACTTCTCGGCATCAATAGCCAGTCCCATGACTGCCGTGTCCGGGTAAATGAGCTTGGCGTCGATAATCGCAGTAAAGGCGGAAAAGGAGACTTCGTCACGGATCTTTGACGACTCGGTATCCTCGGAGACACGACGCATGCGGATATCCCACGGCGCACTACCAGTCAGGTCAATACGATAGGCCCGTTCATAGGGTGACATGGTTTTGCCGGTTATCGTATCGGACACCCGTTCAATCCAATCGCCACCGGATGCTCGAACATCAAAGGCGATATCCACAGAATATTTTACAAGGTCGCCGTCCTCTTCCTGCTGCATCAACCCCTGCGGCAACTGCACCCGAACGCGTACAGCATCAACGTCTGGGTTGACGATGGTACGCGTGACCGGCGTGTCATGAACGACTTGGGCATTGACGTTGGTTTCGCTTTCGATAGCCGGAAAGCCGGGGATGTATTCCTGATCGGGTGTACCTTTGCGTTCCCACCAGGTAACGCCTTCAAAATTGAGAATGCCGTTTTCGTCTTCCAGCGGGGTATTATCAAAATAGATGGACTTGGCTCCGGCGACCAATCCGAAAATTTCCCCTTCGCTAAGGACACCGAGTCCTCGCGTGGTGGCCTTACTTCTCAGGTCGTTCGCAGCTTCTATCGGCGTATGCCCACCACCGCCGCCACCGCCGCCACCGCCAGAACCTGTAATTTCAAGACGCTTCATATCTGCTCAACCTCCACGCCGCTTGATACCAGCGTCCATCCAACGCGATGCCGTCCATATACCACCGGCACAGGTCCACCCTGTTCCGTGGTATTTTTCGGACCGGTGAACAGAAATGAAGGCCGTTCGTCCACGTCTTCGCGATCTCCGTAGCCGCTTCCGAGCTTGGGAACCGGAGTCAACGCCTGTGCAATGCCAGACACAGCCATCATCGCTCCCATAGCGGCAAGACTACCATAAGACACTGACGCGCCACCGACAGAAAATGCCGACGCAGACATGCCACCCGCCGCGCCACCGGTATAAATAGAGGCAATGACAATGACCACGCCTATAACGATTTGAGCTAAACCGCGCCCGCTGGAACCGCGCACAGCCGGGGCGATATGCAGGTCCGATGCACCAAGCCCCAAGGCAAGCATATCTTGATATCCGTAATCTTCGCCCTCATCGAGCGATTCCCCAGCAATAATATGCCACTCCCCGTCGCGGATCATGGACAAAAAACGCTTGCCAAAATTAGCAGCAAAAGCTCGCACGGCCTCGGTGGGCGTAGCAATATCAAGCCGAAATTCCGTACCAAACGTCTCGCCCAGATAGCCATGCAAATAAACGGTCCGCATCACGATTGTACCCTCCGAATGATTGTACGCACATGCTTGCGCCAACGAATGTACGGTTCTTCGCGAGACAACCGGTTTTGCAAGTGATGCAAAAGCAGTCCGTTGCCCACGTAGATCCCACAATGATTAACCTTGCTGGAACAAACCTGCATTAACACGCCGTCACCCAGCTTCGGGTCGTCATCCACGGCACGGAAACCAATGGCCTCGACCCCTTCCATAAACCGGTTGTCCTCGTCGCCGTCCCACCACTCGTCAGAGCGTTCGAGGTCCGGCAAGACAACATCACGATGCACCCGCAGCCAATCCCTGAATAGAGTGTAGCAGTCCGCCGCCACAGGTCGAAAAGGGCGTCCCACAAGCGGGGCGATCGGCGTATCCCCGCCCCAAAAAAACGGAGATTGCGGCACTTGACCAATAAACGGAACGATGCCCCATGCCAGTCCCATGCGCAGTTGTTCCACCTGATCCACATGGCTCGGCCAATCCGGTCCCTTAGGATGGGAGTGGATAACGGCTTGCACCTCTCCCTTGCGGCTGGCCGCAACAAACGCCTGTGGCGCAATTCGAAAATCGTTAAGCGGATCGTCCGCCGTGTTCTCTCGCGGCAGATATTCACTGTCCACGACCAGCCCGCAGGCTTCACAAGGAAATTTAGCTCGCGCATGGTCCATGGCTGCCGTTATGACTTGCTGATCAAACATTACGCCCTCGTTCGAGCCACGCCAGGGAAAGCCCGCGTGGGCAACGGTTGATGAGGAAAACGCAGCTCACAATCGGAAAGCCGCTTGCCACATTGATCTTCCCCCTCCAAACAGGGCTTGCCAGCGCGGTCAAAACAGCCTCCCCCGGTGTACGGACACGTCGCTTTGGAATAGTCGAATGCGCAACCGGTCCACCGGCGGTAAATATGCGTACAGGTATCTCGCAAGATCTGCCGACCAGGTAGTTTCTTGCCCTCCTGATCCATGGACGCTGCAAGCTCCCACTCAATAAAAACTTTATTTTGAACAATCTTGCGGTCGATATTATAGATGTCCGGCGGGAAGTGAACGTTAGGGTCGGCCTGCGGCCCGCCATCCAAATACTTGGAAAAAGTACGCCACCGCGTAACCTCCGCGCCAAGCAAATCACCGGACTCACGCACCACGCCGAGCAAAGCCGTCTTGATGTGAGACACGCGAAGCGTCGGACGCGGAAGCGATCCCTGCCCATTGACCTCAAACCCTTCACCCTCAAAATCAAGCGGCATATATACATTGCCTCTCCATCGCACAGGCTGCCCTTGGTCCGTCGCCTTAACAAAATGATAAACATCTCCACCAATGCCGGTGGCATCAATGTCAAAAAGATGCACCAGGTTGCCGGGCGAAGCCTTTTGAACGTCGCTATTAATCAAGGTCAAAAACCTCCTGAAAACTCGCTTTAAGAGAATCAAATGGCCCAATTTGGCGATCACGACTCCATTTTTGGCATACCCACTTTTGTGCCGCTTCTTGGTGAGGAGCTGTCCAGTAAAAAGCTTCTGTCCCCTTTCGACCCTGGAAAAAAGCCTCAATCAGATCAGCTTCCGATTTGACCAACTTGGACCAAGTCAAAGACATAGAACATGAAAGTGAATTCAAACCGCTAGGAGTCCTCTGACTATACCCATCGCCAAATGTAAGAGTCTTAACGTTGGCTGCAGAACTTCTGGATGCAGGATAATCCGGCGAAACAGGGGGAACAAACGTCATCAAATTCATACTCGCGGGCCTCCGTTCAGTTGACCTCCTGGCCGCTGAGCCTGTCGCATCTTGCCCGACCACCACACGTCAAACTGCCGCTCCATAGCCTTTGCCGCATCATCAAGATAAGTAGAATCCTGATCTCTGTTTCCGCTCGGTGTCGGCAAAGAAATATCGGCGTTAAAAACAAATGTTGCCCCACCGCCAATAACCCCGGCCACATTTTTTTGCTGCATGGCGTTGAGAATAAGTTCCCCCTCTTTGCCGATAATCGGAACTTCGCGAGGTCCTAAAATGCCACCACCATGAAATCGCGGAGCACCCTTAAACAAATCTACAGGCGCAATCCGTGCTGGGGCTGAGCCGCCAATCACACCACCATCATGAAAAATAGAGGAAACAAATCCGCCAAGAGTTCCAAAGAAATCAAATCCACCAGCTGAATGGCCTCCCAAAACCATGCCCTCTATCTGGGCCATACCCAAATCAAGCAATTTCCCAATAAGTTGATCCAACAAATCATTCCCAGTGGACAAGGAATCCATTAGTCCATTTTTTACACTCCCAAAGACCGACTCCGCCTCATCGCCGAACTCACCAAAGGCATCTTTCCACTGGCTGACATTGTCCTTGACCTTGTCGGTCAATTTCTCAATTTCCTTCCCTTTCCAAAAATCGGCATCAGCCTGGGATATACCATCGGCCAACATTTGCTGATATTGCGCTTCGATTTCCTGCCGCTTGACGTACTCCTTGCCAAGCCGAGCTTCATCAAGCTGAAGCCTGTAGTCTGCCAGCCGCTTCTCACGCGCCTTGATTTCGGCCTCTGCAATACGAACGGCCTCCTTCTCCAAACGGGCCTTCTCAGCGGCGGCTTTCTTGTCTGCAGCCTCCTTTGCTTTTTGCGCCTCTTCCTCTTTCCTTATTTGCTCTTGAATTTCATAATCGCTGGCACGAGAATCCGCTGCTTTCTTGCCCTGATCCTTGATGACAAACATGTCACGCATCTCCCCGCCTTCCTGCAGGGCCTCGATGCGATGAAGCTGTCCCTCCAGCTCCTCCAATTTTTCTTGAGCCGCATCCAAATGAGCACTCTTGCCTATCCAGGCATCCAACACAGGCAATTCGACAGCTTCGTCGCGCATTGCTTCGATCAATCTCTTTTGATTGGCAATGGATGCTTCCAGCAAGGCAACCTGTTCGTCCCCAGAAAATTCACCGAACGTGTCCTTGACCGCATATTGAAGTTCTCGGATAACGCCAATAAGCGCATTGACCCCGTCCATGGCTGCATCAGTGTTGGACATGGCTTCTTTCAAGTCCCGCCACTCGTAGGACAACGTGTCCAATGTACCGAGTAAATTTTTGGCTTCACCTTCGGCGGCTCCTCCGAATTGTCCCCGCAGAACTTCCAAAATTTTGGCCTGTGCCCCGGCGATATCATTGGCATCTGCCATCGCCTTGATGACTTCCTCTTCCGTCTGAGTAAAACTCACGCCCACCCGACGCATGGACGTCAATCCCCTGATAGGATCCTCCAGGGCCTTGCCGAGCATCGTCGTTGCACTGGTCAAAGATTGACCCGTGACCGCGCTCATGTCCTGAGCCAATGTAATGGATTCACGAAAAGTATCACCGGACACGGACTTATATGTCTGCATGAGATTGATAGCGTCCATAATCTCATTTCGGTCACCCAAAGTTGCGAGATCTCGCTCACGCGCCAGATTATCCAATTCACTCGCGGTCAAACCCGCCGCATACCCCGTGGATTTGAGCAAAGCCTCGGTCCTGCCGAGTCGCCGCTCCCACTCAGCCATCTCCATGGTCCCCGACACCAAACCAGCCGTCATGGTTCCGATGGCAGCACCAACAGCCAATCCGGTCGGGCCAAGCCGCCCAAGAGTCGCGCCAAACATTCCGGTCTTACCGGACGCACTCTCCATGGCCTTGGACACATCGTTGGCCGCGCCTTTTCCGGCCTTGCCAAAACGGTCCCAGACCGTAGTAGCCTTCCGGCCCTCGGTCTGGGTCTTTTTCAAATCCTTATGGAGCTTCTTGAACTCTCGCTCGGATTTATTGATCGCCTTGATCTGAGTCTCGATGACAGCCATGGTCGCCTCTTAGTCAGGACAGGTGGAACACACTTTTTCAAGACCGTTGCCGAACTTTGCCCGGCACTCCTCAACATATTTTCCGTGGCAGTAACCGCCCACGGGTTGGTTCTTTTTCGCCTTGCGCTCCGCCTTCCAGTCCACACCCATAAATTTGAGTACGGCCTGCTGGAACACGGCCTCACGAACACGAACCTCCAGACAGCCGCCTATGTCGCCATATCCGAATTGCCAGAGGATTCGAACTCGCTTGAGGGGGTCACCTCCTGCGAGTTCGGCAACATGTCGCTCGATGGTGTCAAGGGCATCTTCCCAACTTCCTGGACCTCTCTGGCAATCTTCGACGGCAGGATCATCCCTGCCACCGAATTCGTCATACTGCCCGCCATCAGAAGCTTTTCCGGAGTCGCCCCCGGTTGGCCGAAAAAATCGTCCATGACCTCCAAAGACAAATCCGGCCCGGCTTCCCAATCCACAACACGAGCAATGGATTCAAAATCTCGGTCCATGGGATGTATGCCTTTGGGTGTAATGAGATGCGCCACAAACAACCCGGTTTTGTCCTTGAGAAAAACTTTCAGATCCTCAGTGTTGCTCACCGATTCACCCGCTTCCCGGCAAAAAAAAGCAATATCGCGCAACACACCGAAAACCGGGCGCATCAGCTCGTAAACTTCGCCATTAATTTCATACGTCTTTGTTATATATTTGCTCATACTGTCCGCCTAAAAAAAGACCATGCGCAACTCATCATCGCCCGCATCATCACGCTTGAGTTCAAAGGATTCATTGTAAATAACCGTCCCTTCACGATCGCCATAGGCAACAGAGGTACGCTGAACCTTGGGCATGCACACATAAATCCGATTACCCGGCACCGAACCAAGCAAAAAGGACAACTCGGCCAAGGCACCGTCCATCCATGCCTGCCATGGATTGTAGTCATTCAAGGCCTCGGATTCTGGGTCAAAAGACCCGGCAGGTTTGCGACCCGTGATGTTAAAGGCACGCAACCCGTCCGGTGCGTTCAAATCAGGCGCTTTGGAGACAGTGTTCGCCATGTCCAAAGATATCGAATTGACGCCAAAAGGCGCATGGCTGCCAACCTTCAAACCCATGTTGACCACCAAAGGTGCGTTGGTTTCCAAAAGGGTTGGAGTAGGATTGACCTGCTGCACAGGATCATTCCACCGGCCACTGACAGAGAACTCAATGGTCGGCTTTTCGCTCGTGGGTAGATTCAGGGAAAAGGTAGTACGCGCGCCGGACACGGTAAACTTATGGCCGTCGTGATAACGCACAGCGGTCATGGACTTCATTTCGTCCTTGACCGAGGTCGGCATGTATTGAAAACCGCTCACGGGCACGACCGTGGAATTCGATGTGGCCCCGGAGGTGCCGCCAGTCAATGTTTCGCCGGAAGCAAAGTCACCAGTCAGCGGTTCCAAAAGTAGTCCACCGCCCACGTTAGCGACGAGCACGCCGGTTGCATCCGAGGTCCCGCCCGTGACGATCTCGCCGCGCGCAAAGGTTCCGGTCACAGTGTCGCATGCCACGAACTCAATACTCGTGCGCTTCATGGCTCCGGCGCGGAGCATGGTGTCAAATTCGGGTGCCTTTACGGTACTGCCATCGATGCCACCGCCGCGAAACTCACAGGGCGCGGTCAAAGACAGTGATTTTTGACCGATGGTATCCGACTCGTTGGACAGGGTAGCATTTAGCCTGGCCGAACCGACGACCTGCCCCTCTGGCGTGATGGCTCCACCGTCCAAAATAAGCACGGCGTCGGTTGCCGGATCAACGACCTCGGCCACGCCTTCCGTGGTCTCGATTTTGGTCAAGAGTACCTGTTTTTTGGTCAGCATGGTTTCCTCCTAAAGATTGATGCGCCGGGTGGTCCGCACCCGGTACAAATAAAAACTCATGAAATATTGCCCCCAGGCCACATCGTCCGGGAGATACGGGTCATGCTCAAAAGAAATACCCGCGTTGAGCAAAGCATCTGATGCAACACGCTCTACCAATGCCGACAGCTCATCCAAAGCCGCCGCTGCCGGAATGACAAAAATATTTGGAGTCGATTCGACATATCCGGACTCCCCATCCACAAACACCCCCATCGGCATGGCGTGTTCGATCTGATGTACATTCTTATCGAGCTGAGCATGGGTAAACGGCCCAAACCCGACAAAAGGACATTCTGTTGCGGGAGGGAGATTACCCGGATCAACCTCCCGAAAGACTTTCAACGTCTTGCCCGGGAAATTGCTAGCCACGAAATCATCAATTTCCGTGGACGTAACAAGGGCCAAAGCCACCGCTTGTCTGGCCTCGGTAAATTGTTGCTGGCTCATCCCCTCAACCTCTCAACTTTCTGCAAATTTTTGTGATACAAACGATTGATCCCCTGCCTAAGAATTTTCTCCAGCCGCGAGTTGATACTCTTTTTCAATTTGCGATGAATCATGCCTCGCTCCATCAAGCCGATGAACCCAACGCCGAAGAGTTGTTTAACAGGGAGACGTTTGGCCCCTTTTTCTCTCTTGAATACGCCGACATGACCTGATTTCATTTTTGCCAGAAAAGACCCTTTGAGGATTTTACGAGTGCCGTGCTTCTTGATCTGAACGGACACACCTTCCTTGGGCTTTCTGGTTCCTAATCTGCCAGGACGCACCGGGTAATTGCCCAAAAGGGGCAATCCTTTTTTGCCTTTGGCTATAAGACGGGCAACTGGCCGGTCCTTAGTCCCTTTGACTACGCGGATATTATCCCGCACGGATTTGGCCTTGAGCATAAGGTGTTGACGAATCAACCTGACAGAATCAGTCCGGGCACCATCCGCAGTTCGGTTGACAGCATCCCTGATAATCGTTCGGCTTCCCTTCTCAATGCCTTCAATGGCTTTGAGCAACTTTGGCACGCCCTTGATCTCAATGGATTTGCCCTTTGCCATTTCTACTTCTCCACTGAAAACTTTCTGGTTTTCCCACACAAAAGCGCGCGCTGCAGCCCTTCCCGGTGACCGTCGGCATAACCGGCGTAATCCAAGACCTTCCATTCTTCGCCGTTCACAACAAAAATTCCCGAAGGACGCTGCGGAAAATCGGTCCATAATACCTTGATGATGGATTGTTCCTGCTCACCGTGACGAGTTTCAATCAGACCACCATACTGAAAACGGACAAGACACGGCACCGGAGCGGACGGCTGCGGTCCTTGATACGTTGCAAGAACGCCAAAACGGTTGAATTTATCGGAATAGGCCGCGGAAAAAATCATTTGGAGCCTCCGAAAATATCCTTCACACCCTTGATCGTTGCAGGCAGGTAATCACCGATTTTCTTGACGCCAAGCACTGCCGCAATAATCCAAAAGGTAATTTGCAGAAACCAGTCCGGCAGCAGCTCCCAGGCCTTGATAACCTTCCCAGCTCCTTCAGGATCAACACCGGACCAAATAAAAAATCCTATCCAGGCAAAAAACAACACGTCATCTTTCCAACCAGCATTTTCGAGCTGTTTCATTTCCCATTGGTGGTTGAATTCACGATCCGAAGCAGCCAGACGAATGCGATTTTCATGCACAGTCTTTTTAAGTTCCTGCTTCCGCTTGATGGAGTCAGACACTCCTCCAATGATCATTTTCCCTAGACCAATCAATCCGGCAATAATGACAGGTGCAGGCATGGCTATGCGGCCTCCTCGTAAATATTCAACGAAAATTCATCGACACCTTCCAACATTTCCATGAACTGAGCATGTGCCGCCCTGCTGTTCCAAACAGCAGGCACATATTCTTCGCGGGTCAAGCCGAGCAAAACACAACCATCTGTGTTCTCGACAAAATTCCCCCAGTGAAAAAGGATATGCGTCCGGCCTTCCACGCCCACAATTTCAAAAGTCTCGCCATACTTGGGAGAAATCACACAGCGACAAATGTAGTCGCCCACCGGGATGCAGGAAATATTGGTTTGATTGTCGAGCCACGGATTTTCCAAAGTGCAGAGAACTTTCCGTTCGCCCAGATCGTCAACGATAAAAAGTTCGCCGAGACTGGCCAGCTCGTCGCAGATGTCACGCTTAATGAACATTTTCTCAATCATGATCAATCCTCGTTAAGTATGTCCTCCTGCTTCTCAGCAGGAATGCCCGAGTGAACAATGATGGCTCTCAGCATCTTGAACTGTGTGCGTTGCCCTGATTTGATGCTCTGAATATCCTTTCCGAACTGCTCCCGCTCTATGCAAAGTTTTTCCCGCTCAGCCGAGCACTGCCCCCGCGTGACAAAGGACCGCGAGAAAAGAAGACGAACAAACACCGCTGAGACCAAAGAAAACAATCCCGCGATGCTCATGGTTTCGAGTGCAGTGAAGGTCATTGTCAGTCCTTGTCTTTTCCCTCTCCTAGGACGGACCGGCATGAAACGGTGAACCGGACCGCCCCTCGGGAGGTAGGAAGGTATGGTTTAGGCGTTGATTGCCTCTTTAAGATTGTTCTGAATTTCAACAATGGAATCTTTGAGACTGGGGTCATCGGGATCAAGGCCAAGCACAGCCTCACTCAGAGAAGTAATACCCTTCTCAGCCTGTTCAACACGAGTCTCAGCCTCCTGGAGAGCCTTGCGGACCTCCTTGGCTTCGGCCTGAGCCGCTTTCACGGCATTGGATTCAACAGAATCCACGTCAACGACCTTGGACGGGTCCATAGCCTGACCAGCCGCGATCATCTCGTCGGCTTCCTTGACTGGAATAGACACGACCTTGCCCGGAGGGATGGTCTTTCCGTCCTTGACCAGGGAAACACCCAGCAGAATTTTCTTTTTCTTGACTGCCATGACACCCCCCTAGACGACTTTGACGTACACGAATGCGTCAGGCTGTTTATTCCAGGGAAGGGGCCGGGTCTCAGTAATCTGGTCAAGCTGAGAGGGATCTTTTTTGAGGTCCGATTTGGTAAAGTATTCGGTAGGGCCGTCGCACTCCAGATCCGTCGGACGACCGAATTCAAGAGAATTCTCGGCATCCGTGCATCCCAGAAGAATATAGTCCGGTTCCATCAACTTCACGGGGGAGTCGTCCACATCGTGGTAGGTGCCCCCATATCGGAAAACATCCACCCCCTGCACATGGCCTTTGTATGCTTTGCCAACCACTGGGGCATAGGCACCGGATTCAATACGTCGATTATCCAGTTCAGCTTGAACAGCGGCGTTGTTACGGAACGCCTTATGAGCATTGGTACCCATAATACAAACGTCAGGACTCAACCCACAGGCCTCCACAATAAGGTCCGCCCATTCTTCCAGATTCTCCAACGGATTAACTCCGGAATCATTCCACTTGGAACCGGCGCTCAAAACAATAATGTGGGTAGCAGGCATACGGAAATCAATCTCGAACTGAATGTTGTCCTGGGTCACAATGATCTTGCCACCGCACAAGGACTTGGAGGCCATGTATTCGATAGTGATCTCGCACCGGTCCTTGACCTCCTGCAGATCACGAGAAACCTTTGTTTCCACCCGGTCATCAGCCACGCCAGGCTTGACAAGGGGAGGTTCTCCTGGCTTGGAAAAATCCAGCAGATCGGAAGCCTTGAACGGCACTTTGGGGCGCAAACGAGGAGTCTTGACAATCTGTGACTCCTGTTTGGTGCCTTCCACGATAGTGCCACCCTCGACATCAGAGACAAAGGGAATCAGCTTTTTGCCCCCCACGATGGTGTGGATTTCGGCGGTGGATGTATCCAACGTATTACGGCTGGATTCGGGGAAAAACAGGGACTTGAACAGCCCCGGTTTCTTGGGGCGCTTGTTCATGACCCCGGTCAGGGTCCGCCTCTCGAAAGTAACATGGGTATCCATGATATAATCTCCTTATTTGATGTAGACGCCCTTGGCTTCCAAAACGTCCTTGGCCGCCAAAATCTGGGCGGCGTTTGCATCGGGGTCGAAGGTCAGGCCTATTTCAAGGAATTCACCATGACGGTAGGCCACACTCTTTTCATCTCCGGAAGCAGGCACATTCACAGTCTCGGCCAGAATCAAATCAGCATTCTGGGAACCATCTGAGGCGCTGACGTCCCATTCAGTGTGTTTGTCGGAAGCTGTCACCTTACCAAGCACGGTACCGGCTTTCACTTCCCGCACCGTTCCACTGGAAAGAAGCGTGAGTGGCTTCATCAACACAGGATGATCGCCCACGAAACGAACCTGCTCCAGAGAGGTATAGCTGCTATATTTACGAGTCACGATTCAACTCCTAAAGCTTGCTCATCCGCTCAATAACGGCTTCGCGTTTCTGTTCCTCAGTCATCTCGGACTGACCGCCAGGAGCAACCCCACCAAAATCCGCCCCCTTGAGACCTTCCAAAATGGCGGCACGAGTAACGCCACCCTGTTCAACGGCAGTTTCCTTGTCCTTGTCGTCGTCACTCCTGGTCGGAGTCATGGCTTTGGCGATGGCCGTGGCTTGCTCAACACTGTTTTCGGCCTTGAGGACCGGTTCCAATTTGGCCTTGGCTTCGTCACCCATAATGGCTCCGACCATGGCAAGGGCTTCATCCCTGGCTTCAGTCTTGGCCTGAGTCACAGCCTCAGCCTTTTCCTTGTCCACCGTGTCGCGAGTTGCTCGCTCAGTGGATCTCACGATTTCCTGCACAGCATCGGGATGGTCGTTCCGGAGCTGCGCTGCCGTTTTGGTCATGGCTTCCTCCTTTAAGGATGCAATGAGTTCCTGCCGGGTCATGATGTCATGCATCAACCCCAGCTCCAGACCGACTGACGCCCGGAAGTGCTGGCCGTCCGCCCATGCGGCGACCTCTGCCAGGTCCAGCCCGAGATATCGGGCAACGTCGGAAGTGAAAATTTCATAGGCTTGATCCAGACGCTCTTGAAAATAAGCCAGATCGCTCTTGGACAAAGGCTCATCAGGATTGCCGGTTGCCTTGCGGCTGCCTGCATGCATCCAAGTCGGTTTAACGCCAATCTCTGCATTGAGCTTGGACCAATCGATGTGCCGCTGGATCACTCCAACGGAACCAACCACTGTCATTGGACTGGTCGCCACCGTTCTGTCCGCAGCCGCACCAACATACTGGGCAGCACTGGTCATAGTGCCGTTGGCCAAAGCCACAATGGGCTTTTCTCCACGCACAGAAAAAACGAACTCTGCCAATTCTCGACAGCCGTCCACGGTTCCACCGGGAGAATCGATATTGAGAACAACCGCATCCACGGAATCATCATCAAGGACCAGCTCAAGGGTAGCTCGAACAGCCTCATAGGATGCCACACAAAAACCGGAAGGGACGACCATTGGTCGCTTCACCATTGGCCCAAACACCTCAATCTCAGAAACGTTGCCATGGTCAATTCGCGGAGCCGTTGTTTGAGCCTCCTGCCAATCCAGTGAAAAGAACTGCGAACCGCCATCAGGTCCTTGCCGAGTCAGCCCAAGGGCTCTGGTCAAAATTTCCATACCTTCGTCGGAAATGGCCCACGGAACATTCAAGAGAGAAAGCCAATCATTCATGCCGCCTCCTCGGGAGCAAGACCGAGATCCCGGTCCCGCTTGATTTCAGCCGCACGAATCTCGGCCACTTCCTGGCCGTCTCCGCCCTGCTCGGCCACCACGTCGGCGTGGGTAATAATGTTGTTCTCCAGTCCCTTGATGGAAGCCACTATCTCCTTAACCGGATCGATGTAGCCACGAGCCGGACCGATCCATCGGGTACCGAGATAAGCGTGCCGGGCGTCGTAAAAATCGGGAGCACCGGAAGGCATCTCCCACATCCCGCGCAACCAGGCCTCTTCCTGGACCATGGCCCAGTTGACCTGACAAAAATGCACTCCAGCCCAAGCCCGATAGATAAGGTAAACCCGCCATGCTTCAAGCAAAGCGGCACGGGCACTGGAATAATTGGTCTGGGAAAAATCTTTGGAAAGCACTTCGTAAGGCATGCCCGTAGCCGCTGCCATGGCCCGCAGAATCAACCGTGCAAAAGCTTCAAAATTGTTACCCGGATGATTAGATTCCAAAATATGCGGTTTTTCATTTGGCGCACCGTACAAAATAGTACCAGGCCCATAGCTCTTATGAAAAAGAGGATTCGGATTGCCATTTTCATCTACCGGTTCTGGTACAGTGGAACCTTGGGCAGCCGCTTCATATGGATTTTGCGTGGAAATAAAAACCGGAATGGACGCGGCCATGATCTGGGAAATCAAATTGTAGTCGTATGAGTCATCCAAAAGCCGATAGTATTTCATGGCCGGAGACAACACACTGCGCCCTCGATACTGCTCCTCGCGAGTCAGACGGAACCCATGCAGCATGCCGGGACGATGCCCATTCTCCGCAGGAATTCGGGTATAGCTCCCGCTAGACTGCATCTCCCCCGTGTTGAACTGCCCCGGACTGCTCACCCAATAGGCTTCCGGACGGCCATCACCATTGATTTCCACGCCGTCCACGATGTTCTCACGATTGAAAAAATCGGCGGGAGTGGACAGGCGGGAAGGATGTATATCTTGCAGGGCAAAAGAAAAGGAGCGGTTCGGATACTTCGCGTCGTCCAGCATCCGGGGCAAAAACAGAAATTCCCCCTTGGTCAACACCGAATGTAAACCCATAAACTGGAGATCATTAAAAGTGGCCAGGCCGCGTGAATGGGCTTCAAGATTCCAGACCTTATAGGCCTTTTCCATACTGGCCTGCAGCGCATCGGCCTGATCTTCGGTCAGGCCAAGCGCCTTGCGATCAACTCGTGCCTGGGGCCGCAACCCCGGCCCAATAACATTGACCGCCATGGAATCAATGACAGACGCAGCATTCGGATTGTTGTCCACCAGGTCTTCAGCTCGCCGGGAGATAACCGCCCGTTCAGACGCTTCCCCGTCCTGTGTCATCCGAGGCGTATTCCAATTAGACATGGAGCCACGATAAGAACCACCAACCGAACGGACGCGTCCAAGACCACGAGCCTTCACTGCACGATTCCGGGCAATGACCTGAGCACGAGCGGAGGGGAAACGCGTCATCGCCGAATCCTCCCCTGCACAGCCACAGGCCCGGCCACCCCATCAAAAACCACAAGCTCACGCCCAAGCCACTTGATGTTCGCCCGGATCATGTCCAGGTCCACATACTCCACACTATCGCCATCAGCGGTAAAGTTAGGATCAAGCGCCTTTTTCAACGCCGCCTTATTCGCGGCAATCTGATCGAGAATCTCGTCTCTGTTATCCCAAATAAACATGCCACGACATTAATCCGTAAATCGGATCAATGTCGTGGACATGGTGGACGTAGTGGACGTGGTGGACAGAAAAGGTAAGTTTTTAGGAAAAAACTCATGTTAGAAAAATAAATTTATGCTGGATTAGGTGTAAAATTGGACAAAGCACGACAACAGAGCGCAACAGTATTTTCTCCGTTTATACCAAATCGCTGTCTCTCTTCATTCGTAGGATGGGGATTAAGCAGCCCACTCCATGTATGGTGAAACCATTCTAGTTTAGCATAATTCAATTCATCAGCCGTCAGTTTTTTAAACTCAAAAAAGCTATTCACATCAGCCCAACAATTTTCCTTATCTCTGAGCTTTTTAAAAAGATCTTGATCACACAAAAAAACGAGTGACACACCAAATATAACAACATCCCACTCAGCCATATTATTAGGCAGTGAAAGCTTTGCTGTACTGATAAGAGTCATTATTTTGCCTATTTCTCTAAACGACATACCTTTTCTTATCGCATAAGCCGCTATGAGCCCCTCTGCACGAAAAGGGATTCCCATTTCTCTGACAAGATATTCAACATATCTATTCGTATCGTCATTGTACAACTGCCGAACATCTGCCGCTTTCGGCATAAGGACATTTATATTGATAAACTTGTTTAAATATATAGCAGCGTCAACATCACCATACCGGGCGCGAATGTGCTGCTCCAACTGCTTGCCATTATAAACCAGCACAAAAACGATCCCAGGCACTGAAAAAACATGTTTCACCTTTTCCAAAATATCCAACGCAAAATCAGGACGACATCTATCAAGCTCATCAATAATAAAAACAAGCGACTTTTTTTGTTCCCGCAACCCTGCACCAATCGCCTTTAATGAATCCTTAAATTCTTTAAGGCCTTTTCTACACAGCTTTCTTGACTCGAAATAATTCTCTGCGAGTAAACCTGCTTCTTCACCAGCAGCACCTGCACCTGCAACGATCATTTCAACCTCTGGCCCCCCCCCTCCTGAAACGGCTGAAACGCCAGCACCAACTATTGCACCACAAACTTTTCCAAAAGAACCTACACCACTTGTTAATAATCCCCCAACACTCTCCTTAAAACTAGGCTTTTGCTCTACCCAAACGCCCTTATCTTCTCCTTTGGCTTTGCTATCGATAAATTCATAAAGTTCATCAGCCAAAGCCGCCATCGGGTCATCCTGATAATCCTGAGAAAACGAATCAAAATAAATTGAATCAATACTTCCGTTCTCTTCCCTTGAAAGCAACCCTCTCCACTGCTGGACAAAGGTAGTCTTACCTGCGCCCCATGGGCCCTCCAACCCCAACACAATAGCTTCGTCACTACGCTGTACCAACCTCATAAGGCTCTCACCAAAAGGCTTCCGCTTAAAAATATCATTGTCTTCTGTAAAACCCTCCATAGGCTTAATCTTAGGAAGTGGTGGAAACAGCAGCATTTCAAACTCCTTACAAATATTTTAAAATAACATCCACCCAATACGCCTATTCATATATTCATTCAACACTACGCAGCCCGCTTCTTCCTCAAATACGCATCCACATCCGCCTGCGGCACCCGAATGCCCTTGCTCTTGCCGAACCGAAACGCGTTCGGGAAAGCGCCCTCGTCCACCATCCGATAAAACATGCTCTTGGAACACCCAAGCTGCTTGATTACCTGCTTCCAATTCAACGCCGGTCCCAAATCCTTATACTCACTCATGCCATCTCCTTATCTGTTCTCGTACCAACCCGGTCGCCAGCCACTGAGGATATCAGCTTGAGTTTTCGGTCGCTCTTTCATCTGCTCAGGCTTCTTCCTTTTAGGCTTTGGCAGCTCACGGTTGGCCCCGCCAAGGTGATACCAAGCCGCCCGCGCATAGACCTCGCAATCCCAATAGTCCACCTTCTTTCCCGAAGGCTGCATCCACACCTGTTTTTCCTCGTCAAGATACTCGGCGCACATTTGGGCCGAATAGTCATGCGGCATCTCCTCCTTGTTGTAGAGATGAAACCCGCCAGGATCACCCGGTTCCACAGACATGGCCGTAGACAAGTCATCCTTGAAAAACTTGGTATCGATATTCACCAGCGTTACACCGCCGGGAATCTTAATCTTGCTGTTCGGGAAATATTCGATATTGGAAAAAGTCAACGGCGCATTGATGCCAACCCGCCCCCTAATAGGCAACATCTTGCCCCGGTGCCGGATAGCCGCCGAATAGATTTCCTTTGTCCGGTGGCCCATGGCATCCCAGAACACCAGCTCCACTCGATGCTCGTTCCCTTCCGGGTCCTTGTAAGTCTGACCCCATAGGATCTCCTCCAGATCAGGAATAGTCAGGGCCGCTCCAGTACGCACCCGCCACGACTCCTCGGCCCTGCCAAACCCGTAAGCCACAATCACGTAGGGCAAGCTCTTGTCCTGGGTATCCACTCCCGCCACCAGCCCGGCCACTCTCGGCACGTCATCCACTGGTCCCGGCACCATCAAGCGCGGCCGGTCATCGCACATGGCGTCCACCTTGTCCGTATCACGTTGAACCTGAAAATCTTCCCACGGCTCGGCCTCATACCCATTCTTGAAATCTTTGGCTCGTTCCTTCCAATCGCTACCACCATGTTCCTTGGTGCCACGCAAAAAAGCGGCACACACCTCGGACAAGGTAACGAATCGCGACAACCAGGCCGGAGTATGGAATCCAATTCGACGAGGCCGATGTGCTTTAAGATAGGCAAACAACTCGATACCCGTCTCAATATCCCGGTACTCGCCCAAAGCCACGGCCTTGTCCCTATCATGATCATCCCACCGACACCCCATATTCTCACACTCATACCAACCAAACAACTCAGCCTCAATCCGCTCTGCATCTCGCACATCTTCAGGCATCCTGAACTGCTTGAAATGCATCCGTTGATATGCCCCGCACTGAGGACAACGCACGTAATAATGAAACACTACCTGGGCACTCAACACAGCCTGCCAGATTTCACCAGTCGAAACAGTAGGTGAAGAGATCTTGAAATTCTTGCTGGACCACTTGTATGTACGTAACCGCTTTTCGCCCAACGGGATCGGCCCAGTTTCCTTTTTGGAAGAGACCTTGGAATACTTGTCCACCTCGTCAAAAATGATGGTCTTGACCGGCTTGTTTGACAGCGAAGAGGCCGACCCGGACCACGCGGTGTAGATAGACATGTGCTGCAAGTTGATCCGGTAAGATGAGAAATCATCCTCGACGCCAGTCACAAAAGAAACAAGCCTCGGACTCGGCTCAATTAACCCTTTACGGATGCGGGTAGTCAGGTTGTGTTTGGCTGTGTCCCGATCGGGATAAACCAACATCACCGGACCGGGATCACGATCAATGGAATAGCCGAGCAAGGTATTGACCCCTTCGGTCTTGCCCACCTGCGGAGCCGCACACCAATCCACTTCGCGCACACCGGGGAAATAAGCCGCGTCCAAAAGACCTGTCACGTAAGGTGCCGTATCATTCCTCCAGGGACCGGGCAAAGCCGACTCATTTCCCAACACCCGATGTCTCTCCGCCCACTCACTCGGCTTGATACGCTTGCGCTTACGCAGCACCTTGCGCTCAGCCTTGCACGGCCTGACCGTAAAAGATTCGCCAAAATGTCCGCCCGGAACCCACTTGGGATCAATCAACATTTTACATGCTATCTTCATCGCTAATCATGACCTCTATGGTTTTCATATTTGAGTACTCTGTTGCCATGTCATCAAACATCTCGATTAAGGCCCGAATCAAGTCTCTGGTTTTCCCTGGCTTGCCCTCCACCGTCTCCACCAATTCACGTCCACGCTTTTGAACTTCAGACTTGAACATAGATGACAACACTCCGGCCCGCGCCCCGATCTCACGCTGCACATGATTCCGCTCAATGAGTTTACCTTGCTCCTTTTCGAGTTTGATCCGCTCCCGCTCAGCCTTGAATTCGGTCAAATTGATCTCGGCCTCTTTCTTACGAACATCCCGGTCTTTTTCCTCCTGCGTCACCTTCTTTCCCGACGTCTTCCGATTTAGTTTTGCCCGCGCATACGTCAACAAAGCCTCTGCTTCAAAGGCTCCATCCGTATTTTTTCCGACAAGTCCGGCTTGGCAATGCCGCCCAAAAGAAGACGAATTTGACTTAAACCCCTCCCCGTCCAGAAACTGCCACGCCTCAGTCTGCGTTCTGAATATCCGGGTATCCTTAACCACGCTCCACCTCCACAGGCTGGGGATTCATCCGCAACTTCGTAATATTGACAGCCTCACGCAAACCGTATCCACACACGTTCACATACCGGGCCTTGCGCCCGTCCTTAAATTCCTTGTTGTATGGTTTGCACTTGCACACCACGTTGACGAGCAACATTTCACCGTTGACCTTCGCCTTTATGAGAAATCGCGCACCACCAAATATTCCTATTTCAGCAGGAACTTTTAATGATTCAGCACTCAAAACTGCATCCACTTCGCTGGTCGTCAATCGAATTTCCGACATTATTTCCCCTCCATCGGTTTCATAAAATTTCGCCAACTCACAACGGGATCACCTATCTCACGCAGCCACGCCATAACCACAGGCTGATGCGACAAATCCGCGACCCGACCATACAACTCCATCGGCCCGTCATAACTCCAAGCCCACCCGGCCCTGTCCACGCGAATCTCCATCCTGTTCGTCGCCAAAATTGCCCGCAGTTCCTCAATGTCATCCGGCAGAACCGTCTTCCGCTCCACATGCCTGGGCGGCACAACCAGCTTCTCCCCTTGATTCGAAATCGCAGAAATCGAAGGTCCAGGGTGAAGGACCGGAGGCAGGCCGGTCAAAATCCATTCCCGCAAGTCGCCGCCGTGATCCGCTTTGTAATCACCCGGATCCTTCCCCTTCGGAACCGGCCACCGCTCACACTGTGAGAATTCTTTACCCCACCAATGCTTCGCCTTGGTTTGCATCTGGATACTGCGCTCTTCCTCTTCGGTCTTCGGCTCATACAGCTCAAAATCCAACGCATTGCCCATCCAAAAAGATGCTTGAAGAAGGGGCATCATCCTCGCGTCGGGCTTACTGCTCAGAGACCCAAGGCCAATAGCACCGACATCAAGGTCCTCGACGGCATAATCCATGGCGATTGCGTCCAATTCGGCTTCGGCGATCATCCATGCCTGCGCGGACTCACGTGTCAACATCGGCCCCATGGCCGATCCGGGCAGAACCACATATTTCATGTCGCGCCCCCATTGCGCTCGCGCCTCTGGAGTTCTCCTGAATCGCACTCTCTGCAATGTGCCCTGCCAAAAAGACGGAACAACTAGGCCAATGGGCATCCACATCCGTTTCAATTTGCCGGTCTTCGGATTGATTTCATCAGGAAGGCCCCAGGCCGATCTTGCCCGATAAACATCGCGCCCCATTTCTCCACAATTCCACCCCAACTTGAATCGCCTGACCGCCTCCAGCGGAACACCGCGCTTGGCCAAATAGTCGAGTTGTTCACTGTTTTTCAACAAATGCCCATGTGCCCACTCGACCAATTCCACAGACCGCCCCTGCCACTTTTCATTAGGATCATCCCACGCCTTGGGCTGAAAGGAGTCCTTCCGAGGCTTTCTTTTGGGCATCCTGTGCTGCTCCTCGGGGTTCCGATCAACCTTCTTGCAGGCTTCGAAATACTCCATGCCGCAATACTTCCTCAGAAATTCAATATTATCCCCGCCAGCATCACAAATTCGGCACCACCAAGACCCAGAGCCGTCATTTTGCTCCGGCCAAACGCAAAACCGATGTTCCTTGCCACCGCACCCCGGACATTGCGAATGCCATTCGCCGCCGTTGGTGCTGGAGATCAATTTGGGTTCAATCCCCATCTCCCGAAGCAAATCCAGAACATTGACACTCACAAAACACCTCTTGGACCTTTGGACCATGACGGACCTTTCAAAAAGCTCTTCGTCCAACCTCTTAATATCTTCATTTTTCTTACTTTATTTTCCTCTTTGGACGATTAGACCAAAAAACAAATATAAAATTATTATGAAAATCAAAAAGTATCTTTGTCAGAGAACTTTAAGATTCGGTCCTTTAGTCCGGGACGCACTAATCCCTTCAATCATTACAAACAATTAAAACTATGGACGATTGAAAACCTTGACCGTCCACAAGGTCCTATGGTCCATCTTTCTAGAACTTCCTCTTGTCCGACTCCTGTTCGATCTGCTCCCTAACCTCGGCAAGCACACTCACCCCCCAGTAGCGATAGGTCCCAACCTTTTCGTGCTTGAAACGTTTCTTCATGAGTTTGCCAAAAGTCTTTTGGGGAATGGTCTTCTTCTTTGAATACATCCGTCTGAAAAACCAACAAAAGACATCATAAATGTCCGTCGCCCCGATCCACACCTGTTCGGAATTTGTTTCGGGAACGAAACAGCACTCGTCTACGAAGTCCGCCAACAGATCTTCATCACGCCGATACTCGGCAGTTGCCTCCAAAACTTTTGCGGGAGGATTCAACCCCTGTTTCTGCCAATCCAGACATCCCTGAACCAACCAGGCCAAAATGCCGGACGCCTCAGGCTTGACCTTTTTCCCGAGGTCCCTGTCCACTTCACGTTCATTGTCAGCTTGGGGCTTGCGCTTGACAAAACTGAGTTCGAACGGGATCAGATGCATTCGTTCCCAAAAGGCGAAATCATCCGCCGAAGCGTGGGGTTTGTGATTGGTGAGAAGAAAAAGCTGATGAGAAGGCTTAAATGAAACCATCCGCATATTGCCGTACCCATAACGTCCTGTCAGAGTGTCTCCACCGGAGAACCACTTCACCCGGCTGGCACTAAACTTACGGCCTTCATCAGTTTCCGAAGCAAAAGCAACTCGACGACCACGAAGGGCCATAATGTCAGGAGTTGGCCCGGAAGAACTGCGCGCTGGCCCCTGGTCCAGAAGCATCTCGGCAGGAATAGGCCCAGCCACTTCACCGAGAACATCCTGAATGGTTTCGACCATAAACGACTTACCATTCCGCCCCTGCCCATGAAGCACTGCGAAAATATGTTCCGGAGATATTCCAAAAACAGCATACCCAAAGACCCGCTGTATATACGAAGCCATCTCTAAATCATCACTCATAATTTCCAGGACAGATTTTTCCCACACTTTGCAAGGGCTATCGATCCCCTTCCACTCGGTCGGGCATCCCTTAAGGATATAATCTTCCGGCCCCCCTTTTCGAAGCAAACCAGTACGAAGGTCCAAAACTCCGTTAGCGCACCCAAGAAGCCACGGATCGGAGTCCAGCTCATCACCAAGAATATGAAGCGGGTTCTCCCGCATGGTGTGAGCGAACTCCAGGCACTTATTCCGGCCATTGTCATTCCGGAGAGACTTGATTTTCGTCTGGACCGCATCAAGGATCCGTTTCAGCCGTCTCTTTTCATTTTTGTCTTCTTCTCGAACCGCATCAAAATACAATGGCCAAAGCCGCTCCTCTTCGGCCATGTAGACGTCAATCACATCCTCCACGGCCGCCTTGACCGTATCCAATTCATCAAGCTCCCAGTGATGACCATTGAAAACGAGCCATTCCTTGGTCTGCTTATTGAAGACGTACCGCCCCTGATGGAGAGCCGCGAACAGCATGCCATCACCCAGCTGCCCCGACTTGGCGCACTTGCGAATAAAATCGGATGAGGGTCCGGCCTTTTCATCAGATTCGCCGACAATCGCCTCTTCCTCCTCACGCCGAACCTCAATCATCTTCCTGATATCGACGACTTCCCCGACAGGGTCGCCAGCAACGGATTCATTTTTATTATCAGCCACGCTTGATCTCCAGATTCGATTTCACCTCTAAAAGCACAGGCACAAACCAAAAAAAATGTTTCACAGCATCCCGCAAAAACATCCCTTTTTCCCAAATTCCCACCCAAACAAAAAAAACACCCACGCACAAACCCTGCGATGCTCGCGACCCGTATACGAGAAGCCGTAGGAAGGACCCATGAAGACAAGGGCCATATTGGACCATTTGACGAGATTTTGAATAAGGAGGAAGCGGAGGAGGCGAATAACACCAGTCCCCACAAGAACAAAAGCGGATGCGACCGTCCCGGTCGAAATTTCGAAAAGAACTAACCAACAATATATAAAAAAACACCAACAACCTCTCTTTGTACAAAAAAAATTGCTGGTGGTTTTACTCACCTTTTACAAGGTTAAAAAGATGGTCAAGAGGGGGCAGATGACAACCTAAAACATAGGTTTACCGTGTGATTAAGGGGCTTTAGCACCTTCACACGGTGGAAGTCACAGGTTCAAATCCCGTATCGCCCACCAATTTGTTCAAAAGGAAACGGGTGCTTGAATATTCAAGCACCCGTTTTTTCGTGCAGACTCCTTTTCTCTCTATTTGCTCAGGGTCTTTTCATACAGTATGGTCGTCATCTGGCCGAGGACCATGACACGCCATATTCGAAACAACAGGAACACCCCATGCAAAACTTTTTCGCGACACTGATCGGCCTTGTTGGTGCCGGATTTGTTCTCTCCTTTTGTCTCGGGCCGGGAGAAACATTATCCTCGTGGGACGTGTTTCTTTCCCTGGTTATCGGCATCCCTATAGTACTCGGTGCTGTCATGCTGTTCGGCTCGTCTTCCGACTCAGGACAACCTTGCTCACGTCTAAAAAACAAATAGGTCACGAATTTCGTCGGCTTCAAATGTTCTCCCACTTGACAGGGGAGACGGAACACGGTTCAACCACGGAACATTTTTTCAGCAGCCAAGGAAAATCTTATGACCTCCACGCATATCCAGACCATCTCCCATGAATTGTCGCTAAAACCGCAACATGTTAAAGCCGTGGCCGCACTCCTCGACGAAGGGGCGACGGTTCCTTTTATTTCCCGCTACCGCAAGGAAGCCACCGGCACCATGGATGAAGTCAAGGTCGCCGGGGTTCGCGACCGTTTGCTCGAATTGGCAGACTTCGACAAACGACGGGATGCCATTCTTGCATCACTCACAGAACGTGACCTCCTTACCGAAGCGTTACAGCACGCCATCACAACCGCTCAGGACAAAGCCCGACTTGAAGATATTTATCTGCCCTATCGCCCCAAACGGCGCACTCGGGCGGCCATGGCCAAAGAACGAGGACTTGAACCGTTGGCTCACACGCTGATGAGCCAACGAGGCTGTGATCCCCACGCCGAAGCCAAACGGTTTATCAATCCCCAAAAAGATGTCACGGACAGCGAAGCGGCTCTGGCTGGAGCGCGCGACATCATCGCCGAAAATATCAATGAAAATCCAAAGGCCCGGGCAGCCATGCGAACACTGTTCGTCAAACGGGGACGATTCACATCGTGCGTTGCCAAAGGACAGGAAGACGCTGGTGCGACCTATCGAGATTGGTTTGAATGGGACGAACCACTGGCGCGCATCCCCGGACACCGGGCGTTAGCCATGTTTCGAGGCGAAAATGAAAAGCACTTGAAACTTTCCCTTCGTCCACCGGAAGAAGAAGCCACGGGACTGCTGCATCGATCAATTGTGCGAGGCTCTGGAGCGGACTCCCGCGAAGTCGGAAAGGCTTTGGATGAGTGTTATAAACGACTCCTCGGCCCATCCATGGAGAATGAAGTCCGTGCCGAAGTCAAAAAACGGGCCGACGCAGAGGCCATTGGCGTTTTTTCCGCCAACCTTCGGGAACTTCTTTTGGCTGCCCCACTGGGACAAAAACGCGTGCTCGCCCTTGATCCCGGATTCCGAACCGGAGCGAAACTCACGGTGCTTGATGCCCAAGGTGCACTCAAGGAACACACGACCATTTTCCCCACCGGGTCAAAAAAACAACAGGACAACGCCAGACACACCCTGACGACGCTCTGTTCCCAATATGCCGTTGAAGCTATTGCCATTGGAAATGGAACTGCGGGCCGTGAAACCGAAAGTTTTGTCAATGAATTGCATCTCGACATTCCGGTGGCACTGGTCAATGAAGCAGGCGCATCCATCTATTCCGCTTCCGAAGTGGCCCGCCGGGAATTTCCCGATCTGGACCTGACCGTGCGCGGCTCGGTGTCCATCGGACGCCGCCTCATGGACCCATTGGCCGAACTGGTCAAAATCGATCCCAAATCCATCGGCGTGGGGCAATATCAGCACGACGTTGACCAAAAAGCCTTGAAAAAAGGACTTGATGACGTGGTTGAACGATGCGTGAACTCTGTGGGTGTTGATGTGAATACCGCAAGCCGGGAACTCCTCGCTTTCGTCTCCGGCCTTGGCCCGGTCCTGGCTGACAACATCATTGCCTATCGGGATGAACACGGCCCATTCACCACACGTCGCCAACTGCTCAAAGTCAAACGACTTGGCCCCAAGGCCTTTGAACAGGCTGCCGGATTCCTTCGCGTGACAGGCAAAGACCCTCTGGATGCCAGTGCGGTCCACCCTGAGCGATACGCGCTGGTCAAAAAGATGGCCAAGGACGCCAATTGCACGGTCAAAGACCTCATCACGGATGAAACGCGCAGAACAAGTATTGCCATTGAAAACTACGTGTCTCAAAACGTGGGACTGCCGACACTCCAGGATATCATGGCCGAACTGGCACGACCAGGACGGGACCCACGAGCCGAATTCAGTGCCTTTTCCTTTGCCGAAGGCATTCACGATATCAAAGACCTTCATGAAGGAATGAAGCTCCCAGGTATTGTGACCAACGTCACCAAATTCGGGGCATTCGTCGATATCGGCGTTCATCGGGACGGTCTGGTTCATATCAGCCAATTGGCGGACGTCTTTGTCCGCGATCCTGCCGACGTGGTTGCCGCAGGACGTGAAGTCGAAGTGACGGTTATCGGTATCGACCAAAAACGGGGCCGAATAAATTTGAGCATGAAAAAAAACGGAACCGCCTAAAACAGTAAAATTGCGGCACCCAACTTTCCTCTGACCACCAAAAAAGGAACCGGCACAGTCAGTTGTGTCGGTTCCAAAAATAAAGAATCCGTCGATTATTCAAAAAACACCTGAATCCCGACAGGATCATCCATGGCCCGAAGCCGAGCAAGAAAATCCCATCCCGTCATTCCCCCGCCTTCGACAATCATCGATTCTTTCCCGTCAAGAAAGTCAGCCAAAATCACAGGCTCTACGACAATTCCGCGCCCCAAGACATCAACCGCAGTTTCCACGGCAAGCGTGCTGAAAATTTTCATTGAAACAGTCACGGGAATAGCCGTTCTTTCTTTCCGGTCCTTGTGGACTGAAATATCACTCCGAAAACTCTTATACGGATTATCCCGCCCCATGACGATCCCGACAATGCCGGGCATTGCCCCACCAAGTGCGAACCTGTCTCCATCATGGACGAAGACCGTATCAATATCGTCCACAGGCCTGTTATTGCGAAAAATGGTTCGAACGGTTTCATCGATAAAAGTATCGGCATAGCCTAACGCATTCTGCAACAATTCTCGAACAGACATTCCTGAAACTCCATGCAGGAAAAAGCCTTTTTGCAAAAGAAAATTCCAGCCAGAAACGGCTGTCGCTGCCATTCGTATTTTCAGGAAATCAACATTGTTCATTCTTTACCCCACGTTGGACAAACGGCTGTCGCCTCGGCCTTTACATTATGTCCGACCGAACACAATCTATTGTTTTTTTTGACATTATTCTTCAAACGAGTATATGAAGCAAGTAATTTGTTAAGGTATTATTACCGCGTCAACTTGAACGCATACATATCAACTCAAGCAGAGGGTAATCTCATGCCTCAGATTCTCAGAATCAACTGCCGTACCAAAGAGTACACCTTTGAAGATGTCGGTCCTTACGTCAACCTCGGAGGTCGCGCTCTGACCTCCCGCATCATCAACAAGGAAGTTCCTGCAGATTGCCATCCGCTGTCCGCAGAGAACAAACTCGTCTTTGCAACCGGTTTGTTGGGAGGGTCCACTGCCGCCAACTCTGGTCGTTTGTCCGTGGGCACCAAATCCCCATTGACCGGCGGCATCAAAGAGTCCAACTCCGGCGGCCTGTTTGCGCACAAAATGCCAAAAATGGACCTGCTTGCCATTATTCTCGAAGACAAGCCCGCAGAAGAAGCCCCTTTTTCCACTCTGTTCATCACAGATGACAAGGTTGAATTTCGCGATGCCACCGATATTGTCGGTATGGATAACTACCCCGCTCACGACAAACTGCTGGACGAATACGGTAACAAGCTGATTGCCGCAATCATCGGACCAGCGGGGGAAACCGTGCGCACGACTGCGACCATCCAGTTCACTGACCCGTACAAACGTCCGGCTCGTTCCGCTGGTCGTGGCGGCACCGGTGCAGTCATGGGGTCCAAAAAGATCAAGGCCATTGTCCTTGATCCCGAATTCACCAACAAGGTCGGCCCGGTTGATACCGAAGCGTTCAAGACCGCCCGGTCCACCTGGGTCAAGATTCTTAAAGGCCATCCTGTCACATCCGAAGGATTGCCCGGTTTCGGAACCGCTATTCTTGTGAACCTGGTGAACGAGGCGGGAGCCATGCCCACCAAGAACTTCCGCTATGGTCAATGTGAACACGCGGCCGATATCTCCGGCGAAAAGATGGCTGAGATCATCGAATCACGGAAAGGCAAGACCACTGAAGGCTGTCACACTGGCTGTATCATTCAGTGCTCCCAGCAATATAACGACGCTGACGGCAACTACCTGACCTCTGGTTTCGAATACGAGACCATTTGGGCATTTGGCGCCAACGCACTGATTAAGGACTTTGACGACATCGCCACCATGGACCGCATCTGTGACGAAAAGGGAATGGACACCATCGAAGCCGGCAACACCATTGCAGTGGCCATGGATGGCGGTATCATTCCCTGGGGTGACGGCAAGGCTGCCATCGAACTGCTGAAAAAAGTCGGAACAGACGATCCCATGGGAATGATCATCGGCAACGGTGTTCAATTCGCAGGTGGAGCGTTTGGTGTTGATCGGCTTCCCACCGTCAAGCGTCAATCCATGCCTGCCTATGACCCGCGCGCGGTCAAGGGCGTCGGCGTGACCTACGCCACCACGGCCATGGGGGCTGACCACACCGCCGGATACGGCGTGACTGCCAACCTGCTCGGTGTCGGCGGAACCATTGACGGCCTCAAAAAAGACGGCAATATCGAGCTGTCCAAGAACTTGCAGATCGCCACTGCGGCCATTGATTCCATGGGCTTCTGCCTGTTCGTGGCCTTTGCGGTTCTGGATTCCGAAAACGGTGTGCAAACCATGGCTGATCTGGTGCAGGCCTGGACCGGCAATCCCTTCACCGCAGACGATCTGATCGCGCTGGGTGTTCGGGCCATGCAGGACGAGCAAGCGTTCAACGAACGCGCCGGATTCACCAAGGCGGACGACAAGCTGCCCCGTTTCTTTGAAAACGAACCGCTTCCGCCGCACAATGTCACGTGGGATTATGACGAAGACGAGCTTCAGGCCGCCAAAGCGTAATTCCTCTCTTCATCGAATGCAAAGGCCGGGGGTTCCCCGGCCTTTTTTCGTCTGTTGACCCACTCTCTTCAAATGGCTAGATTGGATTCATGGGAATAGAAATAAAATGCTTTGCAACATTGGCGCAGTTCCTGCCGGAAAACAGCGATGAGTACCCGATTGAAACCAAAGAAACGGTTCGAACGCTCGTCGCAAAACTCGGTATCCCCAAAGATGACGTCACCCTCATTTTCATCAATGCAGCACGCTCCGACTTGGACACCGAACTACATGACGGCGATAGAGTGGGATTATTTCCACCGGTCGGAGGCGGTTGATTCATGAAAAATCTTCTCGCAGAGATCCAAGCATCGGCCAAGAACTCGCTGCTTCCCTGGGGAGAAACCGGAGCGATCCTCCCGACTGCCGACGTGTCAGCATTGGCGACACGACATGGCATGTCTGGTCATGATGTTGAACGACACGCTTTGACAGAGGGCATTTATCCACTCCGATATCTCAGGAATATGCAGTCCTTTACAACGGATGCCCAAATTAATTTGTTGGAAGCAACCATTGCGCAGGTCGGTCTCGGGGGCCTCGGGGGGAATTTGTTGGAACAATTCCTTCGGATGGGGGTTGGAACGATTCGGACCGCCGACGGCGACCACTTCGAAGAAAGCAACCTGAATAGACAGGAGCTTTCCACGATTGAAACTCTCAATAAATCCAAAGCTCGAACAGCCATGGTCCGCGCAACCTCGGTCAACCCGTCCGTCGACTTTTCAGCCACAGACACCTTCCTCACTACAGAATCACTTCCCGAATTTCTGTCAGGAGCCACTGTCGCCATTGACGCACTCGGCGGATTGGAATCCAGACTCCATCTGCAAAAAGCGGCCGCACAGGTCGGCATTCCCCTCGTGACCGGTGCCTTGGCCGGATGGACAGGATATGTCGGCGTGGTCATGCCCGGTGATATCGGCCCTGCGGACATCATGGGTGTTGATAATGAGGCAGAAGGCATTCTCGGTTGCCCGGCTCCTGCGGTCGCGCTGATAGCATCCCTCATGGCAACCCAGACTTTCAAGGTGTTGACTGGCGATCCCTCTCTCATGCAACAGACAATGATTATCGTGGACCTTGCCACGACGACGTTCGAAACGATATCGATTTAATAAGGCGTTCTCGTTGCACTGAAATTATGCTTCCGTTGACTTAATACGAAAGTTCCTGCATATATTTCAAGAACAGCGACTCAATATTTTTTTCTTACATCAATACATAGATTTGGCACTTTATCATGACAAAAGAACAGGATACCACTCTCCGCCTTCGAATTTGGCTCGAACAAAAAGACAAGACCTACATCGGCATCGGAAGCACACTGCTTCTCAAACACGTTGAGGAACTCGGTTCCCTGCGAAAGGCTGCCGAAGCCTTGGGCATGTCCTATCGACGGGCCTGGGGCAAACTCAAAAACGCCGAAGAACGAATTGGACAACCCCTCGTCGAAAAAACCAAGGGGATGGGCCAAAGATTCAACTTGTCTCCCTATGGCAAAGAGCTGATGGAAAAATTTCTGAGCTTTTATCTCGACGTGGAAGACTACGCCACCAAACGCGCCGGAGAACTCCTGCAAATGGACGTCAAAAAATCCGGCGAATTTTATCGCGACGATACGCAATAAGTCGTCATCACCAAATTTTGGCTGGATACACACCTGTTGTTGGACACTTGTCCAATAAAACCCTACCTTTGGAGGACACAATGAATCGTCTCTTTTCATTTTCTCTCGCGCTCATACTCACTGTTGCCCTGACAGTGCCTGCTTTGGCCGGGAAAGCGTTGATGATGGCAACCACGACCAGCACGGCCAATACAGGCCTGTTGGATGAACTGATCGTCCCACAATATAAAAAAGATACCGGTGTTGAAATTAAATTCGTTGCCGTCGGCACAGGAAAAGCCTTGAAAATGGCTGAGAACTGCGATGTCGATGTCGTTTTGGTTCATGCACCTGCCGCTGAAAAAGCCTACATGGACAAAGGCGTTCTCGTTGACCGCACCGAACTCATGTACAACGACTTCGTTATCATCGGTCCCGCCGCTGATCCCGCAGGCGTCAAGGGCATGAAGGTCGCAGACGCATTGAAAACCATTGCGGCCAAACAAGCCGCCTTTGCCAGCCGAGGCGACAACTCCGGCACCAACAAAAAGGAACTTTCCCTGTGGAAAGCCGCTGGCATGGCAGTTCCCGAAAAGGACGCCTGGTATGTTCAGACTGGTCAGGGAATGCTCCCAACCATCAACATTGCCAACGAAAAGTCCGGGTACACCATGACCGACCGTGGCACCTTCATCAAATACGCTGACAACCACAAAGGCAACCCGCCGCTGGTCGTTCTCGTCGAAGGCGACAAGGTCCTCTTCAACCAATACAGTGGACTGGCTGTGAACCCCGCACATTGCACGGACACGCAGTATGACCTGGCAAAACAGTTCATCGCATGGATGGCTTCCCCGAAAACACAGGAAGCAATTGGCAACTTCAAGCTCTTGGGCAAGAAGCTTTTCATTCCCAACGCACAGTAGATAGCATACGTTAATTCACCGGGAAGGCAGACTCTGTCTTCCCGGTCAAAAAAAGGTTTTAAATGGACTATCTGCTTCAAGGTTTTCTTCAGGGCTTTGTCCTGCTCTTCACTGGCGACCCTGAGACATATTCAGCTATTTGGGCCACGGTGAGCGCGTCCTCGCTCTCCATGTTCTTCAGTCTCACCATCGGTGTGCCGCTCGGTTTTTTCCTCGGGCACAAAACCTTCATCGGCAAACGAGTCCTGCGAACCCTCGTGGACACGTTGCTCTCCTTTCCCACGGTTGTCATCGGCCTGCTGGTCTATGCCTTTCTGACCAGAAACGGCCCACTCGGCGGAACAGGGCTGCTCTTTTCGATTCCGGGCGTTGCCATCGGACAAACACTGCTCGGCCTGCCCATCATCATCGCCATGACAGCCAATGCAGTCGAAGGTCTCGACAAACGGCTCCCCATGACATTGATTACGCTGGGAGCGAATCCCCGACAAATTCTTTGGGCCACCGTCATGGAAGCCCGTTTCTCCATCATGCTCGCTGCCATGGCCGCCTATGGCCGCATTGTCTCGGAAGTCGGTATTTCCATGCTGGTTGGCGGAAATATCAAATGGCACACCAGAACCATCACCACAGCTATTGCCCTGGAAACAGGCAAAGGAGAATTTGCAGTCGGTATCGCCCTTGGCATTGTCCTGCTCGCTGTGGCCCTTCTCGTGAATATCGCAGCCTCGGGCCTGAAAAAAAAGGCGGTCCAATGAAAACACCAGTTATCTCTTTTCACGCCGTCAAACAGGTTTTCTCAGGGCGGCAGGTGCTCCACATCGACTCATTGGAAATCGAACAGGGAGCCATCATCGGTCTCGCCGGTCCCAACGGGTCCGGAAAATCCACCTTACTCCGTTTGCTCGCTTTTCTCGATGCCCCGACATCCGGCACCATCGCATTCATGGGGAATGAAACATCCAACACCCCCGGCCCGGTTCACCGTCAGGTCACCTTGCTTGTTCAGGAGCCATACCTGCTGAAACGGACGGTTCATGCGAATGTGGCCTATGGGCTGAAAGTCCGCAAAAAATCGGATATGACCACCAAGGTTCACAATGCCTTGACCCAGGTAGGATTGGCACCGGAATCATTTGCCTCCAGGCAGTGGTTCGAGTTATCTGGTGGGGAGGCGCAGCGTGTGGCCCTGGCCGCGCGTCTGGTTCTCAAGCCCAAAGTCTTGCTCATGGATGAACCCACAGCCAGTCTGGACACCCAAAGCGCCACTCGAATCAGGGAGGCCGCGCTCAAAGCGAGAACAGACAATGGAACAAGTCTGGTCGTCGCCAGCCACGATCTCAATTGGCTCGACAAAGTCAGTGACCGTATCATTTATCTCGATCACGGCTCTATTGTCGAGCGACTCTAGTTGTTCCCACGGAGACGGTTCATGAAAGCACTATCCATCGTTGGTCCCAAAAATTCCGGCAAAACGACCCTTGGCCTGGAATTGGCCCGCCACTTCAAGGCGTCCGGTCTGACTGTCGCTGCCGCGAAATTCAGTCATCACGGATTTGACTGGGCCGACACCGACACCACTCAATATGCCGAAGTCTGTGACGCGGTCGCGGGACTCAGCCCCGAAGAAACCTTTGTCAACTGGACAGATCGTCGATTCCTCCCGGATATTCTTCCGCTGCTCACCGCTGACGTCCTCATTGTCGAAGGCGGGAAAACACTCGGGTACCTCCCGCGCGTGCTCTGTTTACGAGGAGATCTTTCGGACGGTACGGACTGGCTTGGTCCCGACCTTGCCATCGCCACCTATGGCGAAACGACATTGGAAGGCATTCCTGCCTATAACGCCATCGAACCACTGGCAAAAACCATTCTCGACAAAGGATTTTTCCTGCCTGGCATGGACTGTGGGACATGCGGACGCCCCAACTGTCGAGCCTTGGCCACCCAAATAGTAGCCGGAAAAGCCACGACCAAAGCGTGTCTGGCCATGCACAATTCCATTGAAGTCGATATCAACGGTTCGCCAGTCGGCATGAAACCGTTTGTCGAAGACATCATTTCCGCTTCGATCCGAGAGATGATCCGCACGCTTAAAGGCTATTCTCCGGGCAAAGCAACCATCAAACTGGACGTTTAACATATGCGCATTGTTCTTTTTGAGCCGGAAATTCCACCGAATACCGGCAACATCGCACGGTTGTGCGCTGCGACCAAAACCCCGCTCCACCTCATAGAACCACTGGGATTCTCGGTTGACGACAAACATCTCAAACGCGCGGGACTGGACTACTGGCCCCATGTCGATGTGACCATTCACCCGAATTTCACAGATTTCATGGAGACGGTGCAACCGCCAAGACTCGTCATGGCCAGCACCAAGGCCACCACATCGCACCACCGTTTCGCTTTTCGGCCAGACGACGCCATCGTACTTGGTCCTGAAACTCGGGGACTGACCCCGGACTTCATGGCTGGTCACTCCACCATCAAGATTCCGATCTGGGGTGAAGTCCGAAGCCTGAATCTTTCCACAGCCACTGGCATTCTCTTGTTTGAAGCCCTGCGGCAGACCAATGGAATTATGGACAACCCAACCTCTCCTTGAATTTTCCGTTCTTGCCCGGTATTGTGCCCTGATTCAACAAACTTTGTGACAACCAACCCAAACATGTGGGACAGACAATACATATGAATATTCTCGTAACAGGTGGCTGCGGATTCATAGGAACGAACTTCGTTCGACTCATGCTGGCCAAACACCCAGACTGGTCCATCATCAATCTGGACAAATTGACCTATGCTGGAAATCGGCTGAATTTGATCGATCTTGAACAAAATGAACCTCGATACACCTTTGTTCATGGCGATATCTGTGACCGAAATCAGGTTATGGACATCCTGGCAAATCATGCCGTTGATGCGGTGGTCAATTTCGCGGCTGAATCCCATGTGGACCGATCCATCAGCGATCCCTCTCCATTTGTCACCACCAACGTGGGAGGGGCGCAAAATCTCATGGAATGTGCCCGTCAACGCGGGATCGGCCGATTCGTGCACGTCTCCACTGATGAAGTCTATGGCACGCTCGGTGCGACAGGGAAATTTACCGAATCAACCCCCCTTGCCCCGAACAGCCCGTATTCATCCAGCAAGGCCGGGGCCGACCTCATGGCCCGTGCGTACTTTGAAACCTACGGCTTCCCGATTCTGGTCACCCGTTGCTCCAATAACTACGGTCCCTACCAGTTCCCAGAGAAACTCATCCCTCTCATGTTTCTCAATGCCAAGGCCGACAAGCAGTTGCCGGTCTATGGTGACGGCATGAATGTACGGGACTGGATCTATGTCGACGATCACTGTCTCGGCGTTGAGCTGACATTGACGCACGGACGAGAAGGTCAGGCCTACAATTTCGGTGGAGCTGCGGAAGAACCGAACATCACGGTCGTCAAAACTTTGTTGTCCCTGCTGGGCAAACCAGAATCGCTCATTACCTATGTGACGGACCGTCCGGGGCACGACAAACGGTATGCCATGGACTTTTCCCTTGCACACGAAGAGCTTGGTTTTTCCCCGACAGTCAACTTTGCCGACGGCCTGAAAAAGACTCTCGACTGGTATGAAGCCAATACCGAATGGCTCGAACAGGTGCAAAGTGGTGAATACCGCACATTCATGAACTCCTGGTATGAGGATCGAACGGCATGAGTCTCACCGGAAAAACAATCGCCATCATTGGCGGAAAAACAGGATTGCTCGGCCAAGCTCTCTGCCGCACCTTTTCCCAAGCCGGCGCACATCCACTTGCGTTGAGTAGCGCCGATTGTGACATTCTCAATCCCAAATCAGTAGAACGGATCCTGAACAGAAAAGACCCGGATATCCTCATCAATGCGGCAGCCTATACACAGGTTGACCAAGCAGAAGACGAAGCAGAAAAGGCCTTTGCCCTCAACGCAACAGCCCCTCCACTACTCGCAGCCCTGGCCGCACAACGCTCTATCCCTTTTGTCCATTACAGCACGGATTTCGTTTTCAGGGGGGACAAGACTGCACCGTATACGGAATACGATCCGACAACCCCGTTTTCCGTCTATGGAATCAGCAAGGCTGACGGCGAACGAGGTCTGCTCAAACTGGGATATGAGCACACCCTGATTATTCGGATATCCTGGCTCTTCGGACCGGACCGTATGAATTTCGTGGAAAAAATTCTGACGTTATGTGACACGCATGACTCGCTGACCGTGGTCGATGACCAATTCGGTTCACCGTCCTATGCCCCGGACATTGCATCCGGCACGCTCAACCTTTTGAAAAAACAAGCCACAGGTGTTTTTCATCTGGCCAATTCCGGCCAAACGTCATGGCATGGTCTCGCCAGTATGGCCGCAACACTCGCTGACAAAAAATGCACGGTCACGCCAGTGCCATCCAGTGATTATCCGACCAAAGCGGTCCGCCCGCACTATTCGGTGTTGGATCTTTCAAAATACACCCGGACAACCGGATTGACCCCACGATTATGGGAAGACGCGCTCAAAGACTACATTCACAATCAGCTCCATCTGGGAACAGACACGGTCTAACGCATCAGGTCACGCACCCGACTGTTCGCATCGACCAGACGTGCCGACAACATATTGATAAGAAAACGATTGATAACGGTCACCAATGCTGGTGCCCGTTCTTCAATCGCACCCAATTTCGTCAGGGTCATACGGTACAAAACACAATTTTCCGCAGCCCGAATGGTGGCGGAACGTGGTGCCAGCGTATAAATGCCCATTTCTCCAAACACGGCACCCGGCCCAACTTTTTTCAAACGAAAGACTTTACCGTCATCCCGCTCCAATTCAACATCCAAACATCCTGATTCAACAAAAAACATGGAATCAGACACGTCTCCCTGTCGGAAAACGGCTGTTCCAGGCCGCACGCACTCACGTTTGAGTACTTTCATCAACGCCGGGATGTATTTGGGTTCAGGAAAAATCGGAGCCAACAGCTCCGGCAATGTCAACTCCGTCAGCTCCAACATATTCTCTTCATCAAGAATCCGATTCTCACACCACTCAAGCGCGTAGTCCAAATTGAGAAAGGATTTAAAGACCCCGTCCCGTTCTCCAACAAGCCCGATCGCCTCCATATGTTCTTCCAACTCCAGAGGCGCATTGGTAATAATGAGTTCCAACTCCTCCTCTGCAACAAACTGACGCAATTTATCGAACCCAATCCCCGCCGCAGAAGCAAACCCACTGACCAATTTAAAATCAAGAATAAGAAATTTGACCGGCAATTGGTCCCGATCATCAATACGAATCTGAATCCCTTTGAGCAGCCGTTCCATTGCGCCAAGGAAGAGGAATCCCTGCAACCGAAGAATATAAATATGATCGCCAAATTCTTTCAAAATACGCTGTTGCGAGGACGCCCGATCAACATTACTCCGATGATTCGCCCCGGAAAGGACATTCCGAACAACTCCGTCCTTGCTGGCCCGACTCACAGTGACCATCAAAGCCAGGGCCACACCGAAACCGATCCCTTCCAAAATTCCGAAAACAAGCGTCACGCAAAAGGTGCACCAAAGCAAACACATTTCTGATCGGCTGGTAAACGCAGTTCGTGTCCGAAACATCCAATCCCGAATCAGGTCAAGTCCGGCGTACACCAACAGCCCTTCAGGGACAAATCGGGGGATAAGTGGAAGCACTGTATCCGCAAAATACAACCCCACAGTGCAGACGATTCCGGCCATGATTCCGGCAACAGGTCCGCGGGCACCAGTGGCGTAACTTCCATGACTCCGGCCGTATGTCAAGGATGCAGGCATCCCGCCACACAGCCCGGAAAGCACATTGGTCAACCCCAAGGCCCGATATTCGACATTGAGGTCGCTCTGTCGTCCTCGCACGATCTCCAGCCGAGTAATTCGGTACATGACCGTCAAAACGGACAATACCACCATGGCACCGATGTAGAGACTATTCGCCTTGATGACTGCCCATTGAATATTTCGAAAAAAGAACTCCGAATTCAAGACCTCAACCGGAAAAACCATTTTCGGTCCATCAGGAAAAGGAATCGGTGCTGACACGGCTCGCACCGCATCGGAACCGCCCCATATGCCTGCCGCATACCCGGCTCCGGAAGCAGCCAGAATTAATGCGACCAGGAAAAAAGAATTCTTGGCCCGGCACATGGCGAAAAAAAGCACCGCACCGAAGACCAGACTCGGTCCAAGAGATCGAAACGCCACATCCGCATCAAATCCATGCACGAAAGATGTGACCACCGTGTAACTATTGCTCCAATCAAGGCCGATCTGATCGATCCAATCAAAGGCTGCCAAAAGCACAATAAAACCGACAGCACCGATCACCCCGCCCACAATCTGCAACGGAATATACCGGACATATTCGCCCAACCGAAATTTTGAAAGAATGAGCAGACTTATGCCGGTCAACAGCGCGGCCAGAGCGACCCCCGCCAAAAGCGTCGGGAGAATCAGTTCCCCAGACTCTGCGGCCATGGAGCGATACATGCTGCCGACAAAGAGAAAAACAACAGAGACCAAAATCGTTTCCGGCCCAACTAATCCAAATGGAATACGAGAAAAAAACGCATTGAAAACGCTCCCGACAATAATACCTGTCAGGGTTGCGCCAATGACATATGGCAAGAATTCATACGTTCCCGCATTGGCTGAAGCGAGGAGTGAAAGCGAGTACACATAAAACAATGCCAAAACGCCTGAAATGATTCCGGCATACAGATTGAGAGACACCGTTCCTCGAAACAGAACCCAACGATCAGGGTCTTCCATGTGCTCGACGACATGAACCTGCGAGTCCTCCGTGTAGTTCTCGTCCCAGACCTGCGCCTCTTCCTGACCCGCCAGATCACTGACATCAATGGCACTTTCGTCAATGGTCACAGCAGCCAGTTCGGGTTCAAGCAACGCCGAGCACTTGGAGCAAATTTCTCCCAAATCGGCGGCCTGAACATGTCCGCATTGAGGACACAGCACCTCGTCGATTTCCTGTACAACAGAAGTTTCCATGGCCGCATCAAGATCAAAGGCCCGTCGCTGCGAGGTTTCGCGCTCACCCGACTCACCCGTTTCACTTGAATCCAACGGTGTCTCTTCAGAATCGAAATCTTTTCCCGAAAACGCATCGACAATGACAACACCATGTCCACACCCGGGACATTGTGCCTTTTTCCCGATCAATTGTGCCGGGACTTCGCGTTCATAACCACAGGAATCGCATTTGAAAATCGCCACAGTCTACCACCAAAAGCATATGATGTACGGTGTAGCCGGACCTTGGCTCCGGCGAGAACATTCTCTCAGTCTTTTAAAGACATACGTGAACCACCCAATGCACGCAAGCAGTGACCCTCTTTTCCGGACAAGAAAACACGACAGCACAAGGCAAGACAACAAACGGCACTCGCATTCACTTCCCCATTCGACACACGAGGAAAGTCGAGTGAACCGTTTTTCCTCGACGGGAACTGGTACTCTTTGGCTTCGTTGAAAATATCTTGAAACATGGCTTTGAGTTGCGCCCCTGCAATCCGCTGCTCCCGAGTTAAAATCTCAACCACCTTCGGATTGGATTTCGCATTGTTGACCACCGAACAGCGTGCGGCATTCGCCACAGTTTTCTCACAATGCTGAAGAATTTCTTGCCTTATTGATCTTGAGAGCGCGCTGACTGGTTTCCATGTCGATAAATCCAAGCGCGAGACAGACACCGAGGTAATCCATCTTCAACACACCCATTTTCTGAAAAGCGCGCTCGTTTTGTTCCAGGGTGATTTTTCCCTGCCCAAGCAGATATTGACTGGCTTTTTGATCGTCATCGATCTCTTCGAGATTCAAGTCCTCGCACGAAATGACAGAGACCCCATCCTGAGAATTCTTGAGCCGACTGAGTTGGCGAGCCTTTTTCTCATGTTCAGTATGCAGGGCTTTCTTCTGCTTGACCACGGATTCATATTTGAAACGAATTTCCTGTTGCTGACGCGCAAGATCGGTGATGACTGACTCTTTGTGCAAATTGATGGCACGAAGAGAAAAAACGAAAAAACCAATTGTCAGACAAAAAAGACTAATGGGGATGGTCATGATCTCGTTTATACCTTCAAAGCGCCTATCTGCTCGTCAAGGTCATCAATTTGGCTTTTAAGTTCAGTCAATTCCTGTTCCAAAGTGTCAATCTTGTATCCAAGTTGTTGAGAGACACCCTTCACTTCCATCCGCTTTCGTCTGATTTGATCAGAACAATTGTGATGGTGCACGACAAGGGCAGCGATAAGAATAAAACCAGCCATTGCCAGCAAAAGATACAGCGTATTCGAATCCAACATGGCAGCTCAGATATCCGCGTTATGAATATTTATCAACAAATTACCCATAGTGATTGCCTGTAATTGCACATTTTGGCAACCTTCTTGTGCATTTTCCCAGCACATCATCTTAAATTGGAAGTATGTGCTTCCAAATAGACTATTTTATGGACACGATCTTGTTTTTTGATGGCCATTTCCAATTTCAAGGCCGCACTTTTGTCTGCAACCATACCGGCAGCGGCAACGCAGACAGGACGCCTCGAACGAGTATATTTCGAAGCAGTTCCGGCATTGTGTTCCTTGAGTCGTCTTTCAACATCAGTGGTTATGCCGCAGTACAAACTGTCATCAGCACACCGCATAAGATAAACGTACCAGCATTGCATGGGCCTTCATAGCCTGAACAGCATGTCCGGTCAAAACAGTCTTGCCAATCCGCACTGCGCAATATACTCCCTTATCCAAGCATTAAAGAGGTAGTTTATTTTATGTCACGAATCACTGTCCAGAGTCTCGGGAAATCCTATGGAGGAGACCCCGTTTTTTCAGATGTGGCCTTTGAGGTTTCACCAGGGATGCGTCTTGCCCTGACAGGTCCCAACGGCTGTGGAAAAAGTACCCTGCTCAAGGTCCTGGCTGGCCGAATAGAACCCGATACCGGACAATTGACGGTATCCAAGGGAGCACAGATCGGCTATGTGGCGCAGGAAATGACCGGCAATGTGCTTGAACATCAACTGCTGTCATGGGTCCTGTCTGCACTCCCCTCCTGGAACGAATTCTGGGAAGATTGGGAAAAAGCGGTCGCTGAAAACGATACAGCACGAATCGAAAAACTGTCGCACCGCCAAGCCGAATTCGAAGAACGGTACGGATACAACCCCGATCACAAGGCTCGGGCCATTTTGACAGGGCTGGGATTCAGGGACGACGATTTATTCAAAAACATTGGTGAATTGTCAGGTGGCTGGCGAGAACGGGCCAAACTCGGACGCGTGCTCCTGCAAGGCGCTGACATTCTGCTGCTCGATGAACCGACCAACCATCTTGATCTGGAAGCCGTCGAATGGCTCGAAAACTATCTGCTCAACTTTCGAGGCACGCTGGCCTTTGTCGTTCACGACAAAATTTTCCTGAATCGGGTCGGCACCCACGTGCTGTTTCTTGGTGCGGGCAAACCGGTTTTTCGAAAAGGCACCTTTAATGAATTTCTGGTGTGGGATGAAGAAAACCGCTCGCAACGACAAAAAGAAGCCGATAAGCTCTCCGCAAGAATTGAAAACGAATATAAATACATCAACAAATTCCGCGTCAAGGCCCGCAAGGCTGCGCAAGCCCAGAGCAAATTGAAAAAAGTGGAAAAACTGGAAATAGAACTGCGCCAGATCAAAGAGGCACAGGCTGCCTCGCATCGCGGCAAAAGTTTGAATTTCCGTTTGCCCGAACCGAAACGAGGCGACAAGGTTCCTGTCTCCGCCGTGGATTTGGCATTTCACTATGAAGGGCTCGACCCCATCTGGCCCACGTTGAATTTTCAACTTTTCCGAGGGAAAAAAGTTGCCGTTGTCGCCCCCAATGGCGCGGGCAAATCAACATTGCTCAAACTGATTACTGGCTCGCTTACTCCCACGGCCGGACACGTCAAGGTCGGCAGTGGAACGGACCTGGGATATTTCAGCCAACATCAGCATGAAATTCTCAATCTTGACAATACGGTGATTGGCGAAATCAGACGACTATCCGATTCAAATTTGACCGAAGAACAGGTCATGAGCGTCTTGGGACTATTCCTTTTGGGCGAATCCTTTTTCGAACGCAAGGTCAAGGCCTTGTCCGGTGGTGAAAAAAGTCGGTTGCTGCTGGCCACTCTTTTCCTGTCTCGATCCAACCTGCTGATCCTTGATGAACCAACAAACCACTTGGATATTGAGACCAGAGAGGGACTGATTCAAGCCTTGAAAGGGTACTCCGGTACTCTGCTTTTCGTGGCTCATGACAGATATCTGCTCAATGAGATAGCCGAAGAAATCTGGGCATTGGATACAAACGGTCTGACACAGCATCTCGGTGGATTCGAAGCCTATCACGCAAAGACTATTTTGGAAGAATCGGCCCCAGATCGCCAGCCCGAAGCCAATTCGGAAGCCGTTCGTGACAAGAAAAAGTTGACCAAGGAAGAAAAACGTCGGCAAGCCGAAGAACGGAATATGCTGTATCGCCAACTCAAACCACGAAAAAAAGAATATACAAAGCTCGAAGCCGATCTGGAAAAAGTTTTGGACGAGCAGGCTCTCCTTGAAGCAAAGATGAACGATCCCGCGACCTATGAAAAGCCGGAAGAGGCACTCAAGTTGAATAACGCCTACAAGGAAGCCTCAGACTGGGCCGAAGAGCTGATGGTTCGCATGGGCGAACTGGAAGAAGAAATCGAAATCATGACAGCCACGGTGGCAAACGAGTGATGAAACCTCATCTCGAAGTGGTCGCCGGTATTCTCTGGCACGACGGAAACTATCTCGCGGTTCAACGTCCAGAGGGTGCGCCCATGGCTGGATGGTGGGAATTTCCCGGCGGCAAAGTGGAACAGGACGAATCCCGTGACACGGCATTGGTTCGAGAATTTCAGGAAGAACTCGCACTCACTCCAACGGATTTTACGTATTGGCAGGAACGGGAGCATGAATATGAGGCCTTTGTCGTTCACATTCATTTTTACCATATTCATCACTACTCAGGTGAGTTGACCATGGTGGAGAATCAACAGTTCCAATGGGTTGATCCCTGTCAGTCCGCATCCCTGGACTTCTTGCCAGCCGATGTCGGCATTGTCGAAAGTTTGCATTCGCACCACCACGAATCATAGCAGGAGAATTCGCCGCCAAGCGGCATTGGTGGTTGCGTTACGAAAAGGTATATGTTTTTATTTGCACAGTAAAAGATGCACATCTGCATCAATGGTTGAAGAAACAACGTATTGCGAGTCTGTGATGGACGAAAAGGGAAATCCCTTTTCTCTCTTTGGAATTTTTTCGCCAAAGGAAAGACACCCTGGCGGGCATTTATATACGTTCAATCAGACAAAACCATGTCTGAAATCGGACACGATGTACAATTTTAGAGTGTGGAGAACCTCACTATGAAGAAAGATCTGGTAGTGGCTGTCTGTGGCGCAACAGGCGCAGTCGGTCAGGAGATGTTGCAGGTATTGGAACAACGCGATTTTCCCTATAGCAAAGTCATTCCCTTGGCGTCTGCTCGAAGCGTCGGCAAAAAAGTGACCTGCAAAGGCGAAGAACTCACGGTCGCCGAATTGACCGAAGACTCTTTCAACGGCGTTGATCTGGCGCTATTTTCCGCCGGAGGCGCAACCAGCCTCAAATTCGCTCCCATCGCAGCCAAAGCGGGCTGTGTCGTCGTCGACAACTCCGCAGCTTGGCGAATGAATGACGAATGTCCTTTGGTCGTTCCCGAAGTCAATCCCGAAGACCTGGATTGGCACAAGGGTATTGTCGCCAACCCGAACTGCTCCACCATTCAAATGATGGTCGCCCTGAAACCCATTCACGACGAAGCCCGCATCAAACGCGTGGTTGTTTCCACCTATCAGGCCGTCTCCGGTACCGGACAAAAGGCCATTGAAGAGCTGGAAAATCAAGCGCGCCGACTCATGTCGGGACAGCCGGTCGTCGCCGATGTGTATCCGCACCAGATTGCCTTCAACTGCCTGCCGCATATCGATGTCTTCATGGACAATGGATATACCAAGGAAGAGATGAAAATGGTCAACGAGACCGTCAAGATCATGGGCGATCCGTCCATCAAGGTCACCGCCACCTGCGTGCGTGTCCCGGTCTTCTACAGCCATTCCGAAGCGATCAATATTGAAACCGAAGAAAAGCTGACGGCAAATGACGTCCGTGCCCTGCTGGCGAAATCGCCCGGTATCATCGTTGAAGATTACCCTGAGAAAAACGCCTATCCCATGCCAGTGATGGCTGCGGGAGACGATGCGACATATGTGGGCCGAATCCGTGAGGATGAGACCATTGAAAATGGCATCAACATGTGGGTTGTTTCCGACAACATCCGTAAGGGTGCCGCCTTGAACACCATCCAGATTGCCGAAACTTTGATTGAACGCGATTTGGTTCGTGTTCCCTAAGAGGATACCGTTGTGGTACAAGTGACTGATTCTGAAGGATATATCGAGGCTCTGCTCGCGGTCAAAAGACCTATCAACAAAAAAGTTCATGCGTTTTACGACCACAGTGTCGAAAAAATTTGCAAGAATCCCGAAGTCATGCTCATGCCATGGGATGACCATCTGGTACACCGTGGAGATGGGATCTTCGAGGTCATGAAATTTGTTGACGGCAAGCTCTATCAGCTCGAACCGCACATGAAACGAATGCAACGTTCCTGCGAATCCATCTTCATGACACCACCGTGTTCATGGAATAAAATCAGTGAATTGGTTCTCGAAGTATGTCGGGCCGGAGGCCGGGCTACCGGCATGGTCCGCGTGATGATTGGTCGTGGTCCCGGTGGTTTTGGCATTGATCCGGCAGAATGCCCAGAAACCAGTTTATATATCGTGGCCTATGACTTCACTGCCAAATCAGAATCAGCCTATGAAACAGGGGTCACGGCTTTCAAGACCTCGGTTCCGGCCAAACAATCCTATCTGGCGACCATCAAATCCATTGATTATCTGCCAAATGTATTGATGCGACACGAGGCTTCTGAAAAAGGCTACGATTACCCCTTCTGCTACGATGATGACGGATTCCTCGCCGAAGGAGCTGTCGAAAACGTCTGTATCGTCAACGACAACGGCACATTGATTATTCCCGAATTCACCAATGCCCTGCCCGGCACAACCATGTTGCGCGCGGTCGATCTGATAAAAGACGAAATATCAATCATGTTCCGTGGCATTCGTGAAGAAGAAATACTCATGGCCAAGGAAGTCATCATCGTCGGCACCACCGGCGACGCCATCCCTGTTATCAGGTACAATGACAAACCCATTCACAATGTCAAACCGGGACCGATCGCACAACGCCTCCGGGAGTTGCTGAAACAGGATTTGCAGGACACCGGTATTCAACTGTAATTCAGCCCCAATACGAACATCAAAAAAGTCCCGAAGACGCTCTGTCTTCGGGACTTTTCTTTCATTATATTAATATGATGCGATGCCGTATCTAGGCCATATTGGCGAGCACAGCCTCAGTCATGGCGGTGCAACCGACCATCTCGCACTGTTCTTGCCTGATGTCGCCGGTCCGATAGCCCTGCTCCAAGGTCTTTTCCACTGCATTCTCAATGCAGTCGGCTTCTTCGACCATGTTAAAGGAATGACGCAACATCATGGACACGGAAAGGATGGTCGCCAACGGATTGGCCTTGTCCTGCCCTGCAATATCAGGCGCAGATCCGTGAATCGGTTCATATAACCCGGGATTGGATTCGCCAAGCGATGCGGACGGCAGCATCCCGATAGACCCGGTGATGGCCGCCGCTTCATCAGACAGGATGTCACCAAACAGGTTCCCGGTCACAATCACGTCGAACTGCGAGGGATCACGCACCAACTGCATGGCCGCATTATCCACATACATATGGGACAACTCGACATCAGCGTATTTTTTATGCTCATCAATGACGATTTCACGCCAGACGCGGGAGACATCCAGCACATTGGCCTTGTCTACAGAACAAACCCGACCGGACCGTTTGCGCGCGGCCTCGAAAGCGACTCGGGCAATACGACGAATTTCATGCTCATAATAGGTCATGGTGTTGTACCCGAAACGTTCGCCGTCCTTTTCCCCGTCAAAACGCGGCTCACCAAAATAGATCCCGCCGGTCAGCTCCCGCACGACCATGACATCCAATCCTTTGGCAACAATATCAGGCCGCAGATAACAGGCGTCCGCCAATTGCTTGTACAGTCGAGCCGGACGGACATTGGCAAATAATCCAAGCGCCTTGCGAATACCAAGCAGCCCTTTTTCCGGACGAATGGCAGGATCGATCGTGTCCCATTTCGGTCCACCGACCGCACCGAGCAACACGGCGTCAGCCTCTTTGCACATGGCCACAGTCTGATCCGGCAAGGGAACGCCTTCGGCATCAATGGCACATCCGCCGATCAGGGCTTCCGTGGTCTCGAATGTACGACCAAACCGCTGCCCCACTGCGTCAAGAACGCGCATGGCCTGGGTCACGATTTCCTGTCCGATACCGTCACCCGGCAAAACACATATTTTCATTTCTTTCTCCAGTCGTTCGATTAAGCCAATTTCTTTTTCGCGTATTCGACAAGTCCACCGGCATCCAGAATCTCCTGCATGAACGGCGGAACAGCCGCAGCCTGTACCGTCTCACCAGAGGTCATATTTCGAATGATTCCGGTCGTGGTATCGACTTCTACTGTATCTGTATCATTGAATTTTTCAATATCATCACCGATTTCGAGCAGCACCAGTCCCATATTGAAACCATTACGGTAGAAAATACGCGCAAAACTGTGAGCAACGACAACCGGGATACCGGCACCCAAAATTGAAATAGGAGCATGTTCACGGGATGAACCGCACCCGAAATTCACACCGCCGATCATGACATCATTTTCCTGAACACGGGAAACCCATCCGGCTTCCAAACCTTCCATGCAATTCGCACCCAATTCCTTGGCGTCAGTGGTCACCAGGAAACGGGCCGGAATGATGGCATCCGTATCGATATGGTCGCCCACTTTGTGAGCAGTTCCAGTCACTTTCATTCTACTAACCTCCTACAATGCGGCGGGGTTGGTGATTTCGCCAGTAATGGCACTGGCCGCAGCCACTGCGGGATTCGCCAAAAAGACTTCCGCTTCAAGTGATCCCATACGCCCCTTGAAATTCCGGTTGGTGGTCGCGATACACCGCTCCCCACCCGCCAAAATACCCATGTGACCGCCCAAACAGGGACCACAGGTCGGCGGACCGACAATGCATCCCGACTCCATGAAAATCTCCATCAAGCCTTCGCGCATACAGGCCGTCCAGATGGCCGGTGTCGCGGGCAGGATAATACACCGGACGGAACGGCTGACTTTGCGACCTTTCAAAAGAGCCGCAGCGACGCGCATGTCTTCGATCCGACCATTGGTGCAGGACCCAATGACTGCCTGATGAATCCGCACTCCGCTCGTGTCGTCAACGGATTTGACGTTGTCCGGCAAATGAGGACAAGCCACTTGGGGAGCCATGCCCGTGACATCGATATTCAACACTCGTTCATACTCGGCATCCGCATCTGGCGTCATCAACTCTCCACCGGAAAATCCGGTAGACTTGGCATATTCCATCGCCTTTTCATCAACAGAAAACAGCCCGACCTTACCGCCGGCCTCAATCGCCATATTGGCAATGGTCATCCGACCTTCCATGGACATGGCATCCACGACCTCGCCGGAATACTCCAAAGCCTTGTACAAGGCCCCGGCAACACCGAGCTGACCGATCTGATGCAGCACAAAATCCTTGGCCCCGACATGTTCACCAGGTGTTCCTGTGAGGTTCACCTTAATGGTGGGCGGCACCTTGAACCATGTTTCACCAAGGGCCATGGCTGCTCCGACATCCGTGGACCCCATGCCAGTGGCAAACGCGCCCAATCCGCCATAGGTACAGGTATGAGAATCAGCACCCACCACGATATCGCCCGGGCCGACAATGCCCTTTTCCGGCAACAAGGCATGTTCGACCCCGACTTCACCACCCTCATAATAATGGGTGATGTCAAATTCTTCGGCGAACTCACGCACGACCTTGACCTGTTCCGCAGAATCAATGTCCTTGTTTGGCGTAAAATGATCGCAGACCAGAGAGACCTTGTCTCGGTCAAATACCTTTTTTGCCCCCATCGCCTTGAAAGACTTGATGGCCAATGGCGCGGTAATGTCATTGGCAAGGACCATATCCACCGAGCACTGGACAATCTGCCCAGCACCAGTGATTTCCTGGTCCGTATGTTTTTGCAATATCTTTTCAGCTAAAGTTCGACCCATGTTCTATCTCTCCTCTTTGGCTTTTTCCATGCGATTCAATGCGTTGATCATGGCGAGCGCACTTGCCTTGACCACATCGGCGTCATTGGCGCGCCCAACGGCTTTTGTCCCATTATGCGCGATGCGAACAGCCACACTTGCCAGTGCATCCGCTCCTTCAGTGACGGCGTTGACAGAATATACTTCCAGTCTCGGGACCACACCTATCAATGAATAGATGGACTGAAACACGGCGTCAATGGAACCTTCACCGAAACAGCTGGTCCGCTTGATCTCCGCAGCCCCCTTGGCCCCGAATTCCATCACGGTTGCAGCATGGGGCGGCACATCGCCTGTCCCGGAAAAGACAGACATATCAACCAGACGGAACCGATCCTTGCGCCGATAGACCGACTCCAGAATCAAGGCTTCGACGTCTTCATCATAAATCTGTTCCTTTTTGTCCGCCAAGTCCTTCACGGCCTTGAACAGCACCTGAATCTGATCATTCTCCAACTCATATCCCAATTCCGTCGCCTTGTTCTTCACAGCATGGGAGCCAGAATGTTTGCCGATCACGATATCATTACTGGTGCGACCAATGGAATCCGGCGTCATTATCTCATATGTCAGCCGATTCTTGATAACACCATCCTGATGGATACCAGATTCATGGGCAAAGGCATTGGCCCCGACGATCGCCTTGTTGGGCGGAATGGGCATACCGATAATCTGCGACAAGCGGCGGCAGGACGGATATAATTGCTCGGTTCGGACATTGGTCTCAACATCATACAATTCCTTGCGGGTATTGATGGCCATGACCAGATCTTCCAAAGCCGCGTTGCCTGCCCGTTCCCCGATACCGAGAACAGTACATTCAACCTGACGGGCACCCGCTGTCACAGCGGCCAAGGTATTGGCCACAGCGCATCCGAGATCGTTATGACAATGCACGGACAAAATCGCGTCATCCACATTCTTCACATTGTCTTTCAGATATTTGATGAGTTCGTAATATTCAAAAGGCTGAGAATACCCGACAGTATCCGGGATATTGACCACCGTGGCCCCGGCCTCAATGGCAACTTCCGTCACCTTGACCAGAAAATCCCAGTCAGAACGAGACGCGTCTTCAGCGGAAAATTCCACGTTGTCCGTATATTGTTTGGCATGGCTGACCGCCGTCTGGATCATGTCGATCACTTCATCCGGGGTCTTGTCCAACTTGTGTTTCATGTGAATATCACTGGTGGCAAGAAAAGTGTGAATCCGTGGATTCTTCGCGTCCTGCACCGCTTCCCAACATCGGTCGATATCACCGATAACAGCCCGACACAGACCGGCAACCTGCACGGAGTCCACGGCCCGGGCAATGGCCTGGACCGCTTCGAAATCGCCTTGACTGGCAATTGGAAACCCAGCCTCGATAATGTCCACACCCAATGTTTCAAGCTGATGTGCCATTCGAATTTTTTCATCCTGGTTCATGGTTGCGCCAGGAGACTGTTCGCCGTCACGCAAGGTGGTATCAAATACATACACTCTGTCTGCCATGATGTCCTCCGGTTCTTCCCCCTTCAGTTATGGGGGATTTACTCTATGATTGCAAATATAGACAATCGCCAAACGCACCAAATGCGTGGCGATACAGGGTCAGTACGACGTACTAATATGGGATTGAGAGAATGGGGGAGTGAGCTAGTTCAGCCCTTCTTCCTTGGAGTTATCCCTGCGTAGTCGTTTGTTTCGACGGGATAGTAGGAAAATGGTGTAGAGCGGGCCAGAAATAAGATAGCCCAAGAAGATGAGAAAGCCGAGCACCTTGGGACGGGACGCGACCAAAGAAAAAATCAGAATAGCGGTGACCATCCAGCTGAAGGGATGGGCCTTGAATGTGCTGAGTTCCTTGAACGAATAGAAACGGATGGTGCTGACCATGAAAAAGGACAGGATATACACCAACACCAATGCACCGGTCGGCATGACTGTGTGCATGTACTCGGCAGGAACGTACTCGGAAAAAAGGACCAATGTGGCAAGTGTGCAGGCCGCCCCGGGAATGGGCAGCCCCACAAAATGTTTTTTCGAGGAAGTGGCGGCCTGTACATTGAAACGGGCCAACCGGAGTGCACCACAGGCCATGAACAGGAATGCAGCCATGAGGCCGAGTCTGCCGTAGTCGTTGAGCACCCACAGATATGTCATGACTGCCGGAACCACACCAAACGCGACCAGATCGGCCAAAGAGTCCAATTGGACGCCGAATTCACTAGTGGTGTTGGTGATACGCGCAACTTTACCGTCCAATCCATCAAAAATACAGCTTGCAAGAATGCACATGGCACAGGAGGCATAATCGCCCTGAATAGCCCATGTCAGTCCTAAAAAGCCAATGAACAAGCTGGCCGTGGTCAGCAGGTTCGGGAGGATGTAGACGCTCTTATGGCGCGGCAGTTTTCTTTCTTTAGCCATGACAATCATTTCTCTATATCCGAGCGGAAAAACCTATCGTTTTTCCGCCAGAGGGGTTTCGCCAGCGACAACGGTTTGTCCGACACTGACAGTGGGTACATAGCCATCCGGCATGTAAAGGTCAACTCTTGATCCAAACTTAATTAAACCATACCGCTCGCCACGTTTGAGTTTGTCACCCGGTTCAGCCCAACAAACGATCCGACGAGCGATCAATCCGGCAATCTGGACCATGGTAAACCGCTGGTTGCCCTTGCCGGTTATCACCAGGATATTCCGTTCATTATCCGTGCTCGCCTTGTCAAAAGAGGCATTGAAGAATTTACCTGGAATATAACGAATGAGTTCAACCTTTCCGCTGACCGGCATCCGATTCACGTGGACGTTGAAAACATTCATGAAAATGGCGATGACCTGACGTTCTTCGCCGGAGACGGGGTCGATTTCACGCGTGACCTTGATGACTTTTCCGTCCGCAGGTGAACACACGTCCTCGGCATTTTCCGGTCCGACACGTTCAGGATCACGGAAAAAATGTCCAATGAAACAGGTCAAAGCAAGCCCGATGACAGCCACAGGCCAACACCCGATCACGGCAAAAATCAATGTCGTAAAAGCGGAAATAATAATATACGGCAGCCCTTCAAGAGAGACACCAACAGAGGGTTTCAACATGATATTTCATGCTCCTTTGCGTCTTTTTTTCAATTCTTATCTACCGTTTCGGTAAACCGCAAGTTTTGTTTTTACTCTATTTTTGCCCCGGCGTATAGAATTTTACGATTTTTCCTTTCTCAAATTTCGTCAATTCATTTCCGGATCCAGCCCGGATTCGACACTTTTCAGTCATCAAAAAAGGCCGCCCGGAACTCCGGGCGGCCTCGCATTCCGTTTTTTTAGATTTCATTAGAACTTTTCGAACTCGTCACCACCATCCATTGACAGCACCACACCGGAACCATGCGTCGATGCATCATTCCTGGATTGTGGAAGAGCCTGTGTCGAAGGCTGACGTGTAACTGTCTTGGTCACTGTATTGGAATACATATCTGAATTGCCGACCTTGAAAAAGCTCATGGCCTCCTCCAGCTGCATACTGTGGCTGCTCAACTGCTCGCTGGTCGAAGACAACTCTTCTGCTGCGGCCGCAGTCTGTTGGATATTCGAATCCAGCATGGACACCGCCTCATTGATCTGACTGGCATTCTCATTTTGATCAATACTGGCCGACGCTATTTCCTGAACTAGATCTGCGGTTTTCTGAATATCCGGCACAAGCACTTCGAGCATCTCGCCCGCTTTTTCTGCGACAGAGACACTGGATGTGGATAATTCACTGATTTCGGCAGCGGCTGTCCCACTCCGCTCAGCCAATTTACGCACTTCAGCAGCGACCACGGCAAATCCTTTGCCATGTTCTCCAGCCCGAGCCGCCTCAATGGCCGCGTTCAATGCCAACAGGTTGGTCTGACGCGCAATCTCTTCAACAATGGAAATCTTTTCAGCGATATTTATCATCGCATTCCGGGCCTCGGAGACAGCCTCTCCACTGACCTGCGCATCAGTCGCAGCCTTGCGGGCAATATCTTCGGTCTGTTGTGCGTTATTCGTATTCTGACCGATATTATTCGCCATTTCTTCCATGGATGAAGAGATTTCTTCAATCCCAGCAGCTTGATCGTTGGCGGTGTCCGACAGACTTCCCGCTGCCGAAGCCAGCTCTTCACTGCCTGTCGCCACTTGCACCGAACCATCCTGAACCGTGGCAAAGACCTCACGCAACTTGTCGCCCATGGCTTCCATGGAATGACAGAGCTGCCCGATTTCATCCTTTTGATCCACATTGATGGTGGTGGTCAAATCGCCATTTTCGACAGCGGTACTCAGTTGCAACGCTTTATTCAACGGAATGGTGATACCTCGGGCAATCAACCATGCCGCCGTCATGCCAATAAGAATGGCAAATCCGGCCACAAAAGCAATCAACAACACGGCACGTTCGTTCGCAGCCTGAAGCATGGGACCAAGGGCGTCCTGTTCTGTCTTGATAGACAATTTCACATTTTCAATATTTTCGGCAATGTTCGGACCTATACGATCCAGTGTTCCGGCAATAATATCAGTATTTCGCTCGTGAATAATTTCAGCAACCTGAGCAATCGTCTTGAAATACGAGGCTTTTGCTTCATGAACCATGCTCAGTGCTTGACGCTGATCGGAATTGAGCACGGCCTTGTCAAGGACACCCAAGTATTGATCGATTTTGGTCCCTTCGCTCTGTACCCGATTAAAATGCGCCACATCATTAGATACCATAAATTTGGCCTGATACAACCGGGCCAGCATGAGATGCTTGCTGCAAACGGCCGCATTAAAAGCAACCACCGTGTTCTTGTCACGATTGGCTGTATCAAGAATGCCGGTCAAGGTTTTCTCCATAAATGGTCCTTGAACATCCAATACATTGGAGACAAGTGTATTTCGTTCGGACTGCATCTCGACCAATGACGTGAACCCTTCATTGTACGCACTCAAATCCCGTGCGAGTTGGGCAACCAATTCGGCACGCTTCGGCTCGACGATTTCCGTCTTGGCCGCGCGCATGAATTCCTGAACACTTTTATGATACTTTTCATACTGTTGCCGATCTGCGTCACTATTCGTAATGATAAAATCTTTGACGTTCATTCGCACCATCAACATATTTGCCTGAATTCTTCCAGCCAAATTGGTATGCCGAGCGAGATTACGATAAGAAATGAATCCGTCCATTCCACCGGACATGGAATAATAGCCGATGCCCCCCACAATCAACAGCAACAACAAGACAAGAGCATACCCCAAAAAAAGTTTCAAATTGACAGACATATTTTTTAACACCAAATCACCCTCACTCCTTTATTTGCACTCTGTACTCAATCGGCAACACGCTTCAACTCACACTATCGAATACGCGCCAACCGATAACAGTAGTGATTATCATTGAGTACATAGGCCTAGTGAAGATCTTTCAAGCTGTCAATAATTATAAAGGGTTGATATAGACAGATTAAAAAATTAAATTTCGGCCCAACAACACTTTCTCAAACAAAATCCTGCTCGAAAAATCAGGACCAAACAAACAATTCACCCTCGGATCAACGGATCATCACATATTGAAAGAGATCAAAAGACACAGGTCGCTACACGACCACGGCTTTATCCATATTTTGGAGGCCCAAAAGGTGGCTATAGAAAGGGAAAAACTTCAATTTGAGACAAATTGTTAAAGAGCTCATGCAAAGAATCTGTACCCACACCCGACGATTGCCCCAAAGCCCTATTCAGGATGGCATGGGGGAGAATAAAATCCTCCCTCTTTTTTAATAAACGGACACAGCCTCACACCAAGAGGTGATACAATTCTTGACCGAGCTTGTGGATGGGAACCAATGCGCCGTCGAAAAACAGTCCTTGTGGGATCAACGTTTCATACGCACGATCAAGCGGAGGCTGAAATTCATTTTCCTTGGCCAGAATAACGGAGGCCTGTGCCACGGCACTGTATGCGATAACCCCGTCCGGGAAAAAGACCGCTGAATTTACTTCCTTTCCAACTGCGGCAAAAAACGCCTGATATTTTCGAAAACAATTATCCGCCGAAAGGGACTGTTGAATACCTGCCAAGGTCTCGTTGGCGACAAAATCAATATTTCGCCCCCTGACCACGGCATATGCGCCTTCACGAGTGGGATCAGCCAACATGACACTCCCGGCCCCCAAAGCGTGAATAAGGTCATGGGTGCGTTCCCCGGAGACAGGATCTGACTGAAAGCCCAGGGTTTGGATGTCGGAAAAACCGCTCCTTCTCGCCTGAATCTGTAACGCGAGCAACACGATACCCGTGCCGGTCCCAAGATCGACACCGACGAAAGGGCCACCCTCTGATTGCCGTGGCCGACTCTGACTCAGCACACACCGCATCACAGACGCTGCTCGGGGGACATCGGCCAAAACGCGCAAAACCGAAGACCACATCCGCAATCGATTCATGATTTCAATGTCGTCCGCGGGTTCATTCATGGATTGATGTCTAGAGAACTGTCCATACAATGTGGCAATTTCCTCATAGGGTACAGAGACATCACACGCATCATGGACATAAGCAAAAAAATACTTCACCGCGATATTGAGAAGACTTGCATCGGAGATCGGCTTATGGGGATCGCACGCCAACTCAACCTCATGCGCCAAACTGTCCGAGGAATAAAATGCCGGGGCATTCCTTTTTTCAAAACAATTGAAGGCAGTCGTGAAGTTCCTGGCCTGAATCCCTGTTGAAACCAAAGGCGATTTCGTCAGGGCCGAGCCGTCAATATCTGTCTGTTCTTGAGAAAATTCAATCGTCGTCATAATGTCCGGGCGATACGCGCTGTTGGGAAATTCTTGCCGCCGTATCAGGAAATGCAGGGACCATACCGAGAATGACTTACATTGAAAGGGAAATACGTTTCTCCAGCAGATCAAACCGCCCAAAACAGAAAAAGCCGACCTCAATGAGGTCGGCCTGATTTTCTGGAGCGGGAAACGAGATTTGAACTCGCGACTTCAACCTTGGCAAGGTTGCACTCTACCACTGAGTTATTCCCGCGTTTGAAGCGAAGGCTTGTCTAACGACAGCCTACTGGGATGTCAACACAAAATTTCAAAAAAACAATTTTATTCAAAAGAAAATCCGATCTCAATGAAATCGGCTTAATTTCCTGGAGCGGGAAACGAGATTTGAACTCGCGACTTCAACCTTGGCAAGGTTGCACTCTACCACTGAATTATTCCCGCGACTTGGAGGCGACATCCGGATTTGAACCGGAGAATGGAGGTTTTGCAGACCTCTGCCTTACCACTTGGCTATGTCGCCATATTTTGGAGCGGGAAACGAGATTTGAACTCGCGACTTCAACCTTGGCAAGGTTGCACTCTACCACTGAGTTATTCCCGCGCTTGATACTCAAATGTGTCTAACGACAACTACTTTGAATGTCAGTATAAATTTTCAAAAAAACAAAATTTCTCCCAAGAGAAAGGCCGATCTCGATGAGACCGGCCGAATTCTCTGGAGCGGGAAACGAGATTTGAACTCGCGACTTCAACCTTGGCAAGGTTGCACTCTACCACTGAGTTATTCCCGCGACTTGGAGGCGACATCCGGATTTGAACCGGAGAATGGAGGTTTTGCAGACCTCTGCCTTACCACTTGGCTATGTCGCCATACTTTGGAGCGGGAAACGAGATTTGAACTCGCGACTTCAACCTTGGCAAGGTTGCACTCTACCACTGAGTTATTCCCGCTCTCAAAAGCGAGTTACTGTTTACCCACGGGTCTTGCGAGTGTCAAGCGTATTTTCATTTTTTTCACTATTCCGAGGGGTAAAGAACTTCTTATAATTTATCGACTCATAGAAAGACTTTACTTTTTGTATCTTTTTGGTATACCAACGCGCTTTAATTCAGTAGAAAAAGGATTACACCCTTAACTCCTCAAACTTTGTTAAAATCCTGAGGGGAGGTACCTATGGAAGCGAAAGATCTGCAATACTTCAAAGATACCCTGAACGGTATGCTCGATGAAATTCTCAGGAAAAGTGAGGAAACCATCGAGGACATGACGGAATCTGGCGAAGTTTATGCCGACCCGGCAGACCGGGCAACCGCGGAATCGGACCGTGCATTCACTTTACGACTGCGTGACCGTGAACGGAAACTGATTAAGAAGATTCAACAGGCGGCCATCCGTATCGAGGAAGGCGAGTTCGGCATTTGCCAGGAGTGCGGTGACGACATATCGATTCCTCGGCTGAAGGCCAGACCCATGACCACGCTCTGCATCAATTGCAAAAGTAAACAGGAAGAAGACGAGGCTGTTCGCGGCGACTAGCCGTCAACCTTCGTCAAACCGGCATCGCCAACCATGGAAGCGAACTTTTTCCGTTTTCTCGGGAAAGAACTTGCGTCCGCACTGGCGGGACGTCGAATCGATAAAGTCTTCGGACCGGCCCCTGGAGTCTGGACATTCACAATCCAGAACTCCGGTGGGCCGTTATATCTGATTTATCGGCCCGCCAAATCGGCGAGTCATCTCTTTTTTTCGACCACCAAACCAGTCAATCCGCAGACAGCTCCGGCAATGGCCATGTGGTTTCGCAAACGCCTGCGTGGACGAAAAATCCTCTCCGTCAGCACCAATTGGGCCAGGCTGCAACTCGCCGTGCATCTCTCTCCACGCAACGAAGACGGAGCAGGAAATGTTCTGCTCATAGACTGTCGGACTGGCATGAAACTGGTCGACGAGCTGGATCAGGACTTCGACATTCAACCGGAATGGCCCGCGTTGGAAGACGTCATGAACGACCCCAAAATCTGGCGGGAATACCCACACCTTTCTCCCCGACTCCGCAAACGGCTCGGTTCTCTGGCCGAAGAAGAGGCTCACGCACTCTATTTTTCAGTGGCCACAGGCGAAACCGACACCTTTTTCCTTCCAAGGGTCAGCCACAAATGGATGCCCCCGCTGGTATGGACATCCTCGGCTCACGAAGAGACATTTGCTTCTGCTTTGGACGCTGCGGCCGCGTATGGAGAACGAACCCTGTTCCCCCTCCTGGAAACCGAAGAGGACAAACCACAGCAGACCATCCGTAAACGGACCATGAAAAAGATTCGGCGGAACCTCGCACGTCTGGATGAAGAAAAAGTTCGTCTCGACACGCTGGCGCAGGAACAGATCAAGGCCGAAGCCTTGCAAGCGGAACTCTACCGTTTCAAGCAGGCTGAAGGATTGGAGACAGTCTCTGTGACGCACCCGGTCCATGGGCACATGACCGTGGCCCTGAACCCGTTTCTTTCGCCAACAGAAAACATGGAACATTATTTCAAGTTGGCAGGGAAAGCGCACCGAGGCTATGTCCATCTGAAACGCCGTCGAAAAGAACTGCTCCAGCAACTCCACGAAGCGGAAAACGGCACCATGACCATCCACCCGGCCATCTTGGCCAGTCAATCCACAAAACAGGATGGTCCCAGTGCCCTGCCCAAACGATATCGCGGTCTGGCCGTTGCAATTTTTCGGTCTTCGGATGGCTTTACCATCCTGCGTGGCAAGAACAAGAAAGCCAACCACGACATGCTCAGCAAAGCAGCCAGCCCCTTTGACTACTGGTTTCACCTGCAGGACGGTCCCAGCTCCCATGTCATTCTGAAAAGAGATCACCCCGGACAGGCTGTCCCTGAAACAACGCTGAATGAAGCGGCCATTCTGTGCGGGCTGAAAAGCTATCGCTCCAACGATGGCAGGGCTGACGTCATGTACGCCTTGGTCAAGGACGTGCGAAAGGTCAAAGGCTTCAATCTCGGTCAAGTCGCCGTGGATAAAAAAATCGGCACCTTATGCGTCAAACTCGACCCGACGCTCGAAACCGCTCTTCACTAATCGCTCCCCTCCCCCGCTTTCCCAGTGGATCACGAATTATCGTGACCATTATTTTCACGCTGTCCAACTGGACAAGCCCACACTCACCGGGCACAGTGAAAAAATGGCAGATTCTCCTTTTCACAGGAGTTCGACACCCATGCGCTTCGCACGCACGGCATTCGTCCAAACCAGTCACCCATGGAGGCAAACATGGAGACGATCCAATTCGAGAAATGGGACACGTATCTCGTGTACGAACACGAACTGATTGAACGCGCCATGGCCGTTTTAAAACACAATTTGGAAGGATTGGAATCCGGGAAATACGACGCGACTCAACTGACTCGCGCGTTGGATTTTCTCCTGGAATTCGGCGACAAGGTTCACAACAAAAAAGAAGAAGATCACCTGTTTCCGCTTATGAACCAACTGGGAATCCCCATTGAAGGCGGACCAATCGGTGTCATGCTCATGGAACATGAAGCAGAACGAAAACTGCTCGCCCGCATGATACTCAATGTCCCAAACATAACAAATTTTACTGCGGAGAGACGGCAACAGTTCAAACAGGAAGGTTTGGACTACCTCCAAATAAGGGCGGAACACATCTGGAAAGAAAACGATGTGCTCTATGCCATGGGACGAAAGATCATCCAGGACGATGCTGCGACGCAATTGGTCGAAGCCTTCAATGCCGTGGATGACGCGGCGTATGGATATGCAGCCAAGGGCAACTATCTGTCCATGGTCGAAGAGATGGAAAGTGCCGACACGATCCGAACCCGACTGGTTGAAAATCTGACAACCGATCAGCTCCACGGCATATTGGAAACTCTCCCCTTTGAGCTGACCTTTGTGGATGCCAAAGACACCGTGGCCTACTTCAACAAGCTGGACAAACCCAAGGTCTTTGCAAGAACTCGGTCCGTCGTGGGTCGCAAGGTCCAGAAATGTCATCCTGAAAAATCCGTGGATACGGTCCAAAAAATCGTCGAGGGCTTCAAGAACAAGACACATGACAAGGCGGAATTCTGGATCAACATGGGCGATGAAACCATCATGATCCGATATTTTCCTGTTTTTGATGACACCGGTCAATATCTCGGTGTCTGTGAGGTCACGCAGGAAGTTGGCTGGATCAGACGGCTTGAGGGAGAACAGCGACTTCTTGACTGGTGATGAGCCAACCCCAAAAAGCAGGGGCATGGATACTCCATGCCCCTGCTTTATCTCTGATTCTCAGCCCCGTCAGACAATCTGATTGAGCTGTGTCCGCCCCAACAAATTCAAGGCCAGCTGTTTCTCTGAATCCAATCGGCTCACGACCGATTGCTGAACACGCTTGGACGAAGACCCGAATTGTCCTTTACGATTGTCATATACGCCTTCGATAAGTGACGCATTGAACTCGACCTTCTGACCACCTTTGGTCACACTGTCGATGGCTGTGTTGAAAATTCTGGCTGCCCCAGTCGGTCCATGTTGCACCGACGTGGACCACAAGACTTCCCGCAATGCGGGCGGCGCATTCTCGAAATCGAGTCCAGTTTGTTGCAAGATCATGTTTCGGGCCGGTTGATACGTCTCTCCGGCAATAAAATCGTGTTGCAAGGTCTCGAAACGGACAGGTGATTCAGCGGCTATGGCCCGCCATTCTTGCGGCATCCCGCCGTCTTTCGACCCTGTATTCGTAGGCCCGGCAGCGCGCAATCGTTCGCTCACATCAGAAGCATTGGCATCGAGATAGGTCAAGAACCGGTCCATTGTCCCAGGCTTGGACGCGATTTGATATTTGCCATACGACGTCCCCCCCACACGGTCATACCCAATGGCGGACACACCCTCTTTTCCCGATTCGAAGTGCGCTGACAAGGATCCGGGAACATACACTGGAGACAGCGAAACATCCCGTTCAGCGGTCTCTTTTTCCCCGACATCGTTGCCCTGTCCAGACTGTTGAGAGACGACAGCCTCGGGACGCATGAGACGGGTAATGGTGGCCAAAGCGTCCAGCATTGACGCATCCTGTATCATTGAAACGTCAAAGGTCTCTGAAGCCCCCCCAGTTTCCGAAGCATCGTTTCCCGCTCCGAAAAGGCTCTGGGCCATGGTCATCTGGGAATCAAAAGCGGCCTGAAGGCACGTATCACGCGCTCCATCAGTCGTCCCGGACGGTTCTCCGGTGCGGCCCTGCCCACGAATCAGGGCGGCATACTCGTTGATCTTGCCAAAAGACATCCAGCACTCCTGCGTCAAAGTTTTGGCCCACAAACAGGCCTCCGCAAGGAGAGAAGCAAAGGGTATGCCGAAAATGAGTCACACGGAAAATCAAGACTTTTTCAAAGCATCGGCAAACAATGTTTCAAAGTCCCGATCCGTTTTCATATATTCCACAAGACGGCGGTGCCCGGAGGGAAAGGCATATTTATCCAATGCCTCTGGACGGACAAATCCGCCTTCGACCGCCTCATTAAAAACCGGCTCTCGCGGTTTATCGACAAATCGACATGAGAAACAATGCATGGTCACCTTGTAACGCGTATAGGTATAAACCAGGGTCGTGATCTTTGCCACCGGCTCTATCTTTAATTCCACTTCTTCCATGTACTCACGAACAAGGGCCTGCTCCGGAGTCTCCCCCTTCTCGATCCCCCCACCCGGGAATTCCCACAGGCCGGGCCAGACGTCGTCCGGCTTGCGCTTTTGGATGAGCACCTGTCCATCGTGGATCAAAACACCGGTCGCCATGTTGATTCGTCTGGCTTTTTTGGACGCAGGCAATACGGGACGAAGCAAAACAGTCCCGACCGCATGGGCCTTGCAATGGTGCTGAACCGGGCAGTGGACACAATCCGGATTTTTCGTACACACCAAGGCACCAAGTTCCATGACCGCCTGGTTAAAATCTCCGGGTCGATCACTGGGCAGCAATGCCTGAACCTGCTCAGTGACGCGCGAGCGACCTTTCGTCTCACGAACAGGCAATTCCATATCAAGCAACCGAGCGAAAACACGCAGAACATTCGCGTCAACAGCCGGCTCCTTCTGACCAAAAGCGATACTGGAAATAGCACCAGCCGTGTATTCACCAATGCCAGGCAGGCCGTGAATATCAGCGTACTCAGTAGGGAAAACGCCCCCATATCCTTGGAAAATGACGACGGCGGCCTTCAACATATTCCGCGCCCGGGAATAATAGCCTAACCCTTCCCAGAGTTTGAGCACATCCTCTTCATGGGCCTGTGCCAATGCAACGACATCGGGGAACCGCTTCATCCAGCGATCATAGTACCCGATGACCCGATCTATCTGGGTCTGTTGAGCCATTATTTCAGAGACCCAAACCGCATACGGTTCAGGCTGGCCACGCCATGGCAAATCCCGTTTATGGGCATCATACCAGTCGAGCAAATGAGAGGTAAACGTAACTTCGATCATGATGGGCAGGGTCTACTCACTCAGACAGGTCTTGGCAAGGCGCCATCCAGAAAAGACGCTGTCCGCCATGGACAATCAATACCGTTTGCGAGACCGTTGTCGGTATTCATCATCCATTTTGTCAAAAAGTTGTCGTTTCTTTTTTTCAAAAGTCATCGCGGTTTTTATGGTGGAAAAAGCCACGCACAAGGTGCTCAAAATAATGATGATTCCCTTGCAAATCTCCCATCGCTTGCTTTCGTCGTTGACCATATCCACAAAAAAACTTCCTTGAACGTCTCTGGTAAAATACAAAAACGTTGGGATTCCGACCAACAGCAATCCAAGTCCAATCAATTCGAGCCAAATAAAATTCCGGCCAAGCATCAGGACAAAAAGCGTGGAATCCCGGATGATACGCAAGGTGACCAATCGCCGCTGAAGACTGCTGATATGCTCTTCAATTTCTTCGACAAATTGAAGAGAGCGTCTGAAGTTCTCCGCCTCACTGAGACGTTGCGTACTCACCCAGTTGATTTTATCCACACAGGCATTGAATTCCCTATTGAATTCCAAAAGCAGTCGAGGAAATGGGAACCATGCTGCTTCTTTTTGAATATGACGAACTCGTTCGGCGAGATATTCCAAATTGCAGTTAATTCGCTTGATCTCATTTTTGACTTCGACATGCAGATCGGATTCAAATTTGTCAGTTCCGCGTAAAAAGAGTTGATAGGCCACGAAATTCTGAATCTGACCAAGCCCTTTCAACCGATTCAATTCAGTATTGGCAATTCCGGAGAAGTCATGATCCTGATGGAACCGTTTTTCAATATCGTCTGCAAGTTCAACCACCCTGTCCTTGAGGGCGTTCACAGATTCTTCCGCCAGCATCCACTGTTCCCACAGGGCATTCATCAATTGCACCCGACCACGATCAAGCTCGGGATCGACCAAAATCCGATTAAAAACGTGTGGATCACGATCAATGAGATCAAAAAAGAGATCCATGGCCTGACCAGTGAACCCCATTTTCACCATGCATACAGCTTGTCTGTATGAGGGGTCCAACCATGTTGGAGCAAGTGAATTTGCGTGTTTATAGAGGTTGATTGCGTCCTTGAGATTCCCTTGAACTTCCAAAAGTCGTCCCTGAAAATAGGCCATGCATCCCTGTTGCAAAGGGGTGTAGCTCAAACGCTCGGCCTCCTGCCAATGGAACAAGGCCTGACTGAAATCCCCTTTTTCCAGATACCAGAAGCCCCACAGGGAATGAGGTTGGTAGTTACGCGGGGACGCCGATTGCGCCTCTTTGATGAAAAGCTCTGCTTTTTCCATTTCTCCGCGTTCGAGCGATCGGAAGGCATCCCAAATGAAGTCACCCTCCTCTGGGGCCAAATCCTTGAAACCATCCACCCAATCCTTGCCACGACTCCGCCAGATAGACTTCAACGTTCGCAACTGTCCGGGCGCATTGATTTCAAAGACTGCGTGAGACAACACATTTTTCAACTCACTTCGAGAGGCCAGAAGCCGAGACATGCCCGAGGCAAAACCATCCACATTTATTTCAGCATCAACATCCTCAAATCCCTGAGAAAAATCTTGAATATTCGTCTTTGACAGTTGCCGCCAAATAAACGGCTCCAGAGCAACGATTTCTTTTGAAGGACATTGATCCGGACGATGATTTTTCAATCCGCAATAAAAACATTCAGTCCCTTCCACGGCCACAAAGGCTTCGGGAAGTGCCACCTGCATGGTCCCATATCCAATCTCGTCGCCACCTTCTTTCAGGGAAAGCGTACACCAGGAATCCAGAGACACCTGTTCGGTCCCGTATCGGGCCTCATTCATTCGAAACCATTCGGAAAGCAAAAAGCCATCCATGAAACGGACATACGGAAAATCCGGGGTCATTCGGTTCCAATCCAACCCGATTTTCTGCGGCAGGTCTGCTGTAAATTGGTATGATCCCTGAAGGACTGCGGCCATGACGATCGGCCAATACCGCTTGGATTCATCATCCTTGACGGTCTTTATCAAGCCGAGCAGCTCGGTACACAGCGAACGCAGTAGTCGAAAACTCTCCAACGGAAAAAAGAGAGCCCCTTCCTTGACATCAGAAATATATTTCAGTCCGAGACGTTGTAATAATTCAACGATTTCCGCTGAAAAGTCCCGCCATCCAAGAATGCTCTCCTTGTCCGACATCTTTCCCAACGGCTTGATGACAAAATACCACTTCCGCAGCGACTCGTAATCCAACCCCTGATCCAGTGTCAGCCTCAACCATTCCACCGAGGCAAGGCCTTCGTCTCCACCTGTCTTTTCAGTACCAAGTCCCTGAACATTCTTCACTTTATCTTTCAGTTTAGAATGGATAATCAGCTCGAATTCATCGGAAATCGTCACGGATTGCTGATCAAGACCAATCGGGAGTGAGACCGTATATTCAAGGTCGTAGCCGACAAGCAACGTCAGGGGGATAACTTGACAAAAAACGGGCGTTGGGTTCACTCGCGCCCAGACCTGAAGGCGGGCTATCGCCCGGAAAATCTCATCGGTATCGCAAAACCAGAGGGCCTGATCGTCTCGACGAACAACGCATAATGCACCGTATTCCTGAAGCGTGTTGGAAACGGCGTTATGCAGTTCCCCTTTCCACGCAACCCAGACACCATATCCCGAAGCAACCAGACGAGACTGGTTGACCAGAGGCAGATCCTCTATAAGTTTGGCAATGTTCGCCACGCTTTCACCTCACACCCTCAAGGATAATTTTCGACCCATTGATGCGCCCCGTGTCTCAGGACTGTTCATACACTGCGCCCTCGGGAACTTTCTTCCCGTCTCGCACCTTGCAAAACAGGTTCCAAACACGATGTGCTTCATCGTCTTTTCCCCGTTTTTCGCACCCTTGCGTATAAATGTATACCTTTCGTTCTAGCGCGGCCACCGCCATTCTTTGTTGCTCAGCGTCAAGCTTCCGACTCTCCAAAATCTTCACCAACGCCTGAATTCGATACAAATCGGCGCAGGGAATACAAATCGACAACTGATCCTGCCTGCCACCATATTTGATCGTCAACGGTTCACGGACCAATCCGACGGGGTACTGCAAACAGGCCCGAAGCCACATGTCATAATCTTCGCATGATAACATCCCCGTATCAAATGGGCCGATGTACTCCCAAACCGACCTCGTGAACATGGTACAGGATGGACTGATCAGACACATCTCCAAAGCCGCTTCAAAAAACCATCCCTCGGGCTTGGCGTACTTTTTCGGCTGATTGACCCGCTTGCCGCCGCGATACCAAATTTCCTCTGTCTGACATATCGCATACCCATGCTTTTCCATATAGGCGAGTTGTATCGCAAGTTTTGTCGGCATCCATTCATCATCGGAATCCAACAGGGCAATCACATCGCCACGACTCGCACTGATCCCCGTATTTCGCGCACCGGAAACACCCTGGTTCTCCTGATGCAGCATAACAAACCGTGGATCATCATATGCCGCGACCACGGCGGCCGTGTTATCCGTTGACCCGTCATCAATGATGAGACACTCCCAGTTGGTATATGTCTGCGCACGGACCGAGTCCAACGCAGTGCCGATGAATTTCGCACGATTATACGTGGGGAGTATGATGGAGACGAACTTCTTTTCCATGTATTGAATACCTTGCGTTCCCCGCCTTGAACTGTCATGTTGTGAATCCAACATCCCAACAGGCGATTTTTATGAAAATATTTCAAGTTATCAATGTCCGATGGTTCAATGCGACCGCATGGTATGCCATCACCCTGAGCCGCCTTCTGGCCGATGCGGGACACGACGTACACGTCCTGACCCAGGCTGGAACCGCCCCTGACAAAATAGCCCGGGACATGGGGCTCAAAACGGTCTCCGTGGACCTGAATACCACAAACCCGATCCGATTTGCCGGTGCCGTGAAACACGTTATCCAGCTGCTTCGCACCCACCGCCCTGATGTCGTAAACTGCCACAGGGGTGAAGGCTTTTTCTTGTGGGGACTGCTCAAACTTCTGGGCTTCCCCTTCAAGCTGGTTCGAACCCGAGGCGACCAACGCCCTCCCAGACACGACTTCCTCAATCGCTGGCTCCACACCTCGGTTGCCGACAGCGTGGTTGTCACCAATCGCCGCATGGCCGACTATTTTCGCCACAAAATGCGCACTCCCGGCAAAGGAGTCTGGCTCATCCATGGAGGCGTGGATGTCCAAAAATTTCAATTTGATCCCAAAGGAAGGGATCGAATCCGTGCAGAATTCGGATTTGACACACAGCACACCGTGGTCGGCCTCCTCGGTCGTTTTGATCGGGTCAAGGGCCACAAGGAAACAATTGCCGCCATCGCCCGACTCCGCGAACAGGGACACGATTCCATCCGCCTGTTCCTTCTAGGCTTTGACACAGCCATGACGCGCGCACAAATTCAGGAACATATTGATGAATACGGTGTCAACGACATCACGTCCATCAGTGGAAAACGTGCAGATATCGAAGCCTGCATCAGCGCACTGGATATAGGTGTCGTGGCCTCCCTCTGGTCCGAAGCGATTGCGAGATCAGCTCTGGAAATCATGGCCGCCGAACGGCCGCTGGTGTCCACCGACGTGGGCGTGATGCCAGATCTTGTCTGTCCCGATATGCTGGTCAAACCCGGCGATAGTGACGCCCTGGCACAAACCATCAACACATTGATCGAACAGCCGACCAAACGCGAAGAAGTTCTGAACGCTCAGAAAAAGACCATGTCCCAATTAACACTGGAAGAATTTCTCAAGAGGACACTCAACCTCTATCAAAGTCTTTTAGACAGGGACTAAAACACCAGACGATCAGCCACCAAAAAGATTCTTTGTTTTCCGAATTTTGTCGGCCACTGAAAGAATGGTCATGGCATAGCTGTCTGAATGGTTGTACCGATAAATGACCTTGTGCTGTTCGCCAGCGGTCATCCCTTTTTTCCAGCCATGTTCCGCGACAAAATTGGCCATGCTATGCAACGCGTCCCGTGTATCAAAAACATCAACCCGCCCATCACCAGTCCCATCCCGACCATAGTGAATCACACTGGTCGGCATGAACTGACATTGACCGATGGCACCATACATTGAGCTTGGAATCGAAAGCGGATTTTGTCCACTCCCCTTGGCATAGACAAGCAGGGCCTTCAACTCTTTGTACGCCCAGTGTGCTTTCTGCTCGGTGCGCTTCACCAGCCAGACCATGATGTCCTCGGGCACCTTTTGGTGCTGAATCAACGACTCAATAAGCGAAAAATCACGAGCCAACGCCATGCTGGCAAGAATGGTCAGAGCATTATGCTCCCCCACATTCATTCCAAGCCGGGTTTCCACTAGCAACAAGGCAGTCAGTAGTTCCCCCGGTACACCGTATCGTTCCTCGATACTAACAAAATCCGCACGATGTTCTCGATAAAACGCATACGCCCCAGCAATCAGGATAGGGTTCAAATACCGCACCATGACCTCGGGTTCCTTGGGAGGTCCAGATTTCTTGGTGGACATTTTTATGGACAGCAGAGAATTCATTTTTCGAGCCATGATCTGAGGAGAAAACGCCAGATCAGGACTGGAAAAGAGATAGGTCACATGGGTTTTGTCAAAGCCATCCTCAACCAACCGATCGACCAAAGGCTGCCATACAGGGCCTGTTTCAGCAGCGACAACAGTCCGCACGGGAGCAAAAAAGAAAACGGCGACCAACGCAAAAACGATGGCCGCACATTGTCTGCGAAAAAACTGCATGGAGTTAAATTCGATCCATTGGGACAAACTCCATTTCCTCCTCGAAATCCTCATCAATATCAGATGCGAACTCCTTGAGATCATACGTTGTCCCACACTTGAGACATCGGAGAGTCACCTCTTGGCACCCTCTGTAGGCAACGAGTTCTCCCCCACATTCCCGACATTTCATACCATCTGCCAACCAAGTCCGTTTTTGATGTGCAAACATACCTATTTGGCGTCTACCAGGCCAAGATTTTTCTCACCCATGGCAACATACAACGCGGAAACGGCGGTCCCATAATCGGCCAAGGCCTGAGACAACTGCGCTTCACTGGCGGTCAACCGCTCCTGCGCATTCAGCACGTCAGTGTTGGTACCGACCTGAGCCTGATACCGTGCCACCGCCATACGATAGGCTTCTTCAGCCGCGATCACGGACTTCTTGGCAACAGAGATGCGATCAGCGGCTTCCTGAATACTCAGCAAGGCACGCTTGACTTCAAATCCGGCATTGAGTCGGGTATTTTCCAATTCAGCAGTCAACTGTTTCACCGTCTGGTCAAACTGCTTGGCATTATAATAGTCGGAACCCCATTCGAAGATGGACATGGACGCTTCGATTCCAGCCGTCCAATATTCGAACCCTTCATGCGTATAATCGCCGCCACCGTTCAAGCCTGCATCATCACCACGATTGACGTAATCCCAACGGGCGTCAACGGACGGATAAAAGCTGCTTTCTGCGATGGTCACATCTTTTTGAGAAATTTCGACGCTCTTCTCACCAATGAGCAGGTCAGGACGATGATCATAGGCCCGGGTCAGGCATTCCCTTAGTGTCAGATTAAACGGCACATATTGAAGTTCACCGACGTATTCCACATCCATTTCAATGGGAATATTCAACAAGGTATTGAGCTGCGCTTCCTGGGTGGCCACGTTGTTCTTGGCCGTCAAAAGTCCCTGTTTCGAGGTTGCCAGATCAACTTCCGCATCCAGCACTTCCGCTTTTGGCCTGAGACCAACATCATAAAAAGCACTGATGACCTTGAGCTGGGATTCCAGACGAGCCACGGAATCCTCCGCACTCTTCACATCCATGCGCGCTTTCAGCAAATCCAAAAATGTTGTCTGGACATTTTCAACCAACGCCAACTCAACTTTTGTCAAGGACGCCATGGTCGATTCTTCGGTCAACTGAGCCTTCTGCCATGTGGCAAGCAGATTGAATCCCTTAAACACGGGCTGCTTGATGTTGACTTTGGCAACCCAATCGGATTGCTGCCCACTGGAGGTATATCCACGATCATAATGGGTGTATCCATAAGATGCACCGAGAGCCGGACCAAAATCACCCAAAGCCGACCGAGTGCCAAACTTGGTTCCTTGCAATTGGGCACGAATGGCCGTCATGCTCGGATTCAGGTCCAAAGCACGTTGAACGCACCGTTCAAGGTCAAAGGGACCAGACGTTTCCGCAGCCGCCGCAGGCGCAGCCGTCTTCGCTATGGAAGGATCAGCATCCTGGGCAAATGACAGGCTGGCAAAGGCCAGTACAGCCACCACGGCAAGAACAAAAAGAGAAACCCGGTTCCGGATCATAATATATTCCTGTTTGATATAATCTAAAGTTCTGTTGCATCAGCAACGATTAACACTTCAACTGTGTACCAACTCTCCGCGAGACTCGCAACCCCTAAAGAGATCAGTCTTTCCTTAAAAGCGCACAATCAGAAGGATCGCCCTGCAACTTTTTCAAGGTGTGTTTCAACGTCGGGAGAAGCGGTTCCAGGCATTCGGCCACGGCCCGGGGGCTCCCTGGCATGTTCACAATCAGGGACAGCCCAAGCGTCCCGGCGACCGCTCTGGAAATGGCACCGTGTGGTGTTTTCAACAAACTGGCCGCAGTCATGGCTCGTTCATAGCCAGGTAATCTTTTTTCGATGACCGCTTCCGTCGCCTCGGGAGTGATGTCCCTCGGGCCGACACCAGTCCCCCCCGTGGTCAAAATCAGATCCACCCCCTGATTGAGGGCAAGGTCCACCAAAAGTCCTTTCAATTGCGATATTTCATCGGGAATAATGAAACCCTGCACCGTATTCAACGGCAATTTCTCCCGTACAAGCGTTCCGACAAGCGGCCCGGACTCATCCACCCGCTTGCCCTGTGAGCCTTTGTCGCTCAACGTGATCCAGGCCAAGGCATACCCCTCACGCTCGGCAGTACACAAATGCGCCCCCCGAACCATATCCTGCACGGCCTCGACCAAATAGACCCGGGACGACGGCTGGCCGACCACTCCAGGAAGCCAGGAAACGCCCTGCACTATGAAAGAAACTCGCTCCGAAACAATGCGGGTACCGACCCGAAGACGAGGCAAAACATCGGCTGTTGCGATGGGAGAAAACGAAGATTGAACTCCCGCAGAACACAAAAAGCCACGATCACCTTGAGCCAGTGAATCCGTCACTGTCACAAGAAAGGTGGAATCGGACATGATCACTCCTTACAGACTCTCATCAGGCCAGCAACACAGACAGAATTCCGGCGACAAAGACACCGCCAAAGGTTCCGGGACCACCAATGGAAACCACCTGTGTCCCGATCGAATTGCGAAAACGGGGAATAAGCAACGGAATAAGGTTACCGCCGAGAATGGCTCCCATGGTTCCAGCAATATACGCTGCCACTGGCCGAAAAGGTTCAGGGACAAAAAAATACACAGACAAAAACGTCATGATTGCCGGCAGAACCAACGGGATACGCAATCCGGTCAACACATCTGGCTTGGCCGTGATGTAACACCCGAGTGTCACCATGATCATGGCAAACCCAATCCACAAATACACACCATCGGTCTGGCCGATCATATGCTGCCGAATCAAGAAAGTCATACTGAGCAAAAGAGGCAAAATAAACCCACCGACATTGACCGAAAAAACCTGCTTTTTCAATTCATTGGTCCCGTCCTCTTCCGTCTGAACAGGACGACCATATTCATCGAGACCAAATTTGACGGACCGGGGTTTGGACACGACAACCAAACGCTCACTCGTGAAGACCGGAATATTCATAGCCCGACCGACAAGGATGGCGATAAGCATCAAAACACCTTGGGCCGGGGTCAAACCGAGTTTGGAAAAGGCTTCGGCCACCATGGACACCGGCAGAAAAATGAAAAGGAAAAACAGCGCCACAAGGAGCAATAAAGCCGGAATCATGCCGCCTGAAAATTGAAAATACGGATACATTCATTCTCCTTGGATCGAGCTCCAACAAATGCCGGTTGATTTTTCCATTATCCCGCCCCTATACTACAGCGGGATTCACGCAATTGCGATGTACCCCAACTTGAACACGATGTAAATTACAGGACCAAGAGGCTCTCTATGAAAGGAATTATTCTCGCAGGCGGCTCCGGCACACGGCTGCACCCCCTGACCCGCGTTGTCAGCAAGCAACTACTGCCAGTCTACGACAAACCCATGATCTATTACCCGTTGTCCACGCTCATGTTGGCAGATATACGGGATATTCTCATTATCTCGACCCCTCACGATCTGCCGAATTTTCAGAAATTGCTGGGAGACGGCTCACAACTGGGCCTCTCCATCTCATATAAAGTCCAACCCAAACCCGAAGGATTGGCTCAGGCCTTTCTCATTGGCGAAGATTTCATCGGCGACGACACCGTTTGTCTGGTTCTGGGAGACAACATCTATCATGGACATAGCCTCGGAACCATTTTGAAAGAAGCCGGAGAACTCGAAAAAGGCGGGATGGTCTTCGCCTATCTGGTCAAAGATCCAAAACGGTACGGAGTTGTTGAATTCGACAAGAATTACAAAGCGTTGTCCATTGAAGAAAAACCGGACAATCCCAAATCAAAATATGCGGTCACCGGGCTGTATTTCTATGACAACGATGTTATCGAAATCGCAAAATCGCTCACGCCTTCCCCTCGCGGCGAGCTGGAAATCACGGATATAAACAAGGTTTATCTTGAACGAGGCGACCTCGATGTCCAGACATTGGGCCGAGGATACGCCTGGCTCGACATGGGGACACACGAATCCCTGCACAGGGCGTCGAGCTTTGTGCAAGCCGTTCAGGATCGACAGGGATATGTCATTTCAAGTCCTGAAGAAATTGCCTATCGTAGAGGCTTTATTTCCCGCGAACAACTCAGGGAACTGGCCTGCGCCATGAGTAACAACAACTATGGTCAGTACCTTCTGGACATGGTGCTTGAAGACTCAATTGATTCCTGCCCTGCCTAAAAGAAAAATCGCTTTTCCCCTCAGGGAAAAGCGATCTTCACTGTTCAAACAGCGCAACGAATTCGTCACGATATCCTTAGTGATGGTCTTCATTCATGGTTTCACGAACCCGGATAATACCGATGGTCAGAATCCATGCGAAATAAATAAAAATCAAAGATACACCCACAAAACCTGGTCCCGTACTATGGGACATGCCGGAAAGCAGTTCGCCAATCATTTTCTTCCTCCTCGATCATCCGCTTTTTGCTTGTGAAAGATATATTTTATTGCCCACCAAAACAGGACATTGTCAACCCTATTCCGCAAAAAATGCCCAAAGTGATCCCTGGGTTCAACCACAACTTGTCAGCGCCTGCCCTTTGCCATAGTATTCGCTTGAATTTCATGAATCAGCAGTAAAAGTGGTGGACAATGGGCCTTTTGAATCTTCTGAAAAGTATCTTTCCCTCGTCTTGGACGACACCTCGAAAAAAAACAGGCAAAAAATCGTCAACGACAAAAAAAGCCAAACGATCAAACCCATCACGAAAGGGGAAAAGGCAAAGACCTCCTTCCGACCTGTCCCTCAAGGTCGACGCGCGCAAAAAAGGCCGCAAAAAAACCAGAAATATCGTGGCAGCCCCCATTGATGAGGCCGCTCTCGGCTTCAGCATTTCACTCAAGTCAAATGACGCCTACGCCAAACGCCGACATGCCATTCGCATCGCCGTAAAGGGATTGACGGTTTTCATTCCCCGTCTCAAAAAACGCTTTGAAGTCGCCGATATCAGTGCCACCGGACTCGGCTTCAAGTTTCAAAAACCACACATAAAAGCTGGCGCAAAGATCAAGATGGACATATTCCTCAAAGGGGAAAAACAGGTTGCAAACGTCCTGTGTCAGGTCAGACGTCATGAAAAAGGCAAGGTCGGCTGCATCTTTGTCGAGCTGGATCGTGCGCAAGACGATGCCATCAACAAAATTGTCCTCATCGGTCAAAAAGAACAGGCCGCCAGAAAGGCGGCCACCAAAGACAAGAATTTCAAACTTCCAAGTTAACTCCGCTGACGCAGTTCCTCAATAAAAACCGCAAGATCATTGGGGTCTCCCGGTTTATGGTCTTCGGGATACAATAAAGCGGTCATGAAAAAGACGCTCCCAATTCGCAGAGCTGCCCCCGCACTCGTGGAAAATTGTTCAAGCTGTGTCGCTATTTCCGCCCCCAAGGCCCCTTCAATCTTTTCCGTATATTCCCACGCATTCTCACCAAGAGCGGCCAACAACTTGGCCTTTTCTTCCAACTTTACCTGAAAGGCACGCTGCCCTTCTCGTTGAAGAGCCTCTTCCCCTTCTTTTTCGAGCCGAAGGACATCAGCGTTGGTCTGTTCAAGAAATTGTATCAAATCCATACGAGCGTGATCGGGCATGACATTCTCCTGTTTATAAAGATGTACCCTCTGCTCTTCGAGAAAACAAGCCAGCAGCAATCGGCACAGAATGTCCACACCGCAAAATTTCTGGACAAAAGCACGCTTTGATCTTACCTCAAAGGCTCCCACGAAACTCATATTTTACTTGAGGAGACTCAGTTGAGCATACTCTCCGCCAGCCTCGGGCTGACACGTTACCGCATCATCGAGGACGTCCCACAGGATCTGCTTCAAGAGGTGCCTGAAAAACTTCGGAAATTCAGCTTTGTCGATATTGACGGAACCGCCGATGAACGATCTTTTGGCTGGGCCAATATTGACGACATGCTGGACGTGAACTGGACACAATCTCCGCCGGAAAAAGCGGAATACTTTGCATTTGGCCTTCGGCTCGATACCCGACGCATTCCCCCGGCAGTGCTCAAAAAGCACACGACAATCGCGCTGAACAAGGAACTTGAGCACAACAAGGAACAAGGGAAAAACTTTGTTTCACGCGACCGAAAGCGGGAACTCAAGGAACAGGTCACACTCCGGCTGCGTGCACGGACATTTCCCATTCCGGCCATGTTTGACATTATCTGGAATCCTTCCTCCAACCGTATCTACCTGACCACGACCAACTCCAAGGTCTGCGCGTTGTTCGAAGACTATTTCGCCTTGACCTTTGACCTGCATCTGGAACCATTAACGCCGTTCTTCATGGCAATGGACACGCTTGGCGAAGAAGCAGCCCCCAGGCTCGAAAACCTTGATCCCACCATTTTCATCTAAAGGATAGCAGTACATGGATCTTTCACTTGTCGAACGCGAAAACACCCTGCTCGGTCAGGATTTTCTGACCTGGCTCTGGTACAAAACAGACACCGAAAATGTACTGTTTTCTCTACCGGACAAACGAACTTTCACCCTGCACATGGAACAGAAACTGTCTGTCCAGGGTGGTGAAGGTGAAACCAAGGCCACAGCCACCGTGTCCAGTCCGGCCGGAGAATTATCCGAAGCCAAAACAGGGTTGGGAACCGGCAAAAAAGTCAGTAAGGCACAACTTCTTTTTTCCATGGATCAAGATGACTGGCTGGTGTCGGTCAATGCCGCAGACTTTGGATTGTCCGGTCTGAAAACGCCAAAGATCGCAACAAAAGACGATGAAGGCGACGATCCGGATGCCAAATTCCTTGAAAAGATGTTTCTTCTTGAACGCTGTCTTGAAATGCTCGATATCGTCTTTAATGAATTCCTCAAACTCCGCATGAGTTCAACGTGGAAAGAAGAAGCCGCCAGCATCAAACTCTGGATCAACGGATAACATGACACCCCCTCCCGTGCGTATAGCCTGTTTCGGAGACAGCCTGACCGAAGGGTACGGACTGGACCCAGATGAAGCATTTCCCGTTGTGCTGGAACGGATGCTAGCCGAAGAAGGCGTGCAAAACACCTGCCTCAACTTTGGCGTTTCCGGTGATACATTTGAAGACGGCCTGGCCCGGATCGACACGGTCCTCCAGGCCGCTCCAGATGTGGTCATTCTGGAATTCGGCGCAAACGACAGCTTCATGGCGTATCCTGTGGCACAGATTAAAACCACAGCCAAACAGCTCATCGAGAGACTCCAAGGCTACTCTCTCCCAATTCTTCTGGTGGGTATCACGGCACCGCCTGACATGGGGGATGCGTATAAACAAAAATTCGACCCGATTTTTTCCACTCTCGCCAGGCAGTACAACCTCCCGTTGTTCCCTGACATTCTGGAGACGTACTTCGGAGATTCTTCACTCACTCTGCTGGACGGGATGCATCCCAACGCCCAAGGCGTGGAAGCCTTTGCCCACGCGGTGCTCCCGCACGTTCAAAAACTCATCAACACCGTACAGGCGAGGATTTGATGCGCTACAAACTGCAAATGATGAATACGGATTTTGGCGTCGGCATGTTCGCGGCCCTACCAGAAGCGAATTTGAGTTTCAATGAAATGGCAGACGCCCTGCGAAAACATCCGTATGACGAATACATGCACGAATTCGTGCTTCAGGGATTCAAGGATTTTCGCACGCGCAAATTGCAAAAACTCATCAAGGAAGTGATGAAAGATTTCGGGCAATCTGACCCGGTCCTCACCGCTGTCATGTACGAAGCGTGTATTTGCCATACTCGACAGAACCCACTCCTCGCTCTTTTCAAAGGGCTGAACCCAAAAACATTACTGGATTTCACACCAGCCATTCACATCAGGTCGTCCTTGCAAGCCGATCAAGCCCTCCATACTCAATGGATCGCCCTTTTCGGCGAAAACATCTTCGCCTTGACACCTCTCCCCGCTCCCGAAGAGGCTCCTGCCCCAGTGTATACCGATGCAGAACTCGAAATGCCCCCGGCAATTCCCGTATCCGCAGTCCGTCAGGAATTGGACAAGCAGCTTCCACCGCCCAAGGCTCGATGTTCATTTGAAGAAACCATCAACAAGGCTTTCAGCGCACTAGACAAAGCGGACGCCTTCCTCGGCCCGGTCTCGGCTCACAAAGCCTCTTTGTCCCCCATTGCCAGCCTCCGCCACTGGATGGTCAAAACCCGTTCGGTCAACGGCTCTTTGTCCAATTCGCTCGAAGGTATCCAAACCAGCTATGGACGGGGGCTTTCACGACTTCAGGCGGACGCGTCCTGCTGCATGGAAATGGTGGAACGCTACTCTTCATACGCCAGTGTCTCGAAAGATGGCGTCATTGGCTATACGCACGCATATCCACTCACATTCAAAGCATATGATGAGCTGAATCAAAACGCGATCAATCCGAATCACATCCGGCTGGAAGTGCCATATGCAGGACAAAAACTGCATTGGCTCGAAGGACACACTCCTGACAAGGATGGAGCCACAACCCCCATCCTGATCCCGGCACAATGTCTTTTCCTTTTCTGCAATCTGGACGAACCCAGCCTGTTTAGCGCATTAGGCTCCACCGGCCTCGCCTCGGGCAACACCATGGCCGAAGCCAAGGTCGCAGCTTTGACAGAAGTCATCGAACGCGATTCCGATGCAACCATGCTGTACGATCCAAGACGGTGTTTCCGCATTGAAACGGATGACCCTACACTGTCCACACTCTTAAAAAATTATACAAAGTCGGGCATTGATGTCTGGTTCATGGACATGACCACCGAGCTGGGAATTCCGTGTTATAAATCGATCGTTCTTGGCCAACATGGCGATGTCAACAAGGGCGGAGGATGTGGCCTCAATGGTCCATCAGCACTGATTTCCGCCATGACTGAAACGGCCTACCCATATCCAGGGCCGCCCAGTGGTCCGGCTCCGAAGGGGCTGCCGACCCGTCGATTGGAAGACCTTCCCGACTCTTCCACCGGCAGTGCCGAGGGAGACCTCATGGTGCTTGAAAAAACACTCATGAAAAACGGCTATACTCCGTCTTATGTTGACTTGACCCGGACAAACATGAACATTCCAGTTACACGCGCAATCATACCGGGACTGGAACTCATCTCTGATTTCGATCAGTATTCCCGAGTCAGCCCACGTCTTTACAAAAACTATCTGGATCAATTCAAAACATCAAAACCATTGACGCCCCGCCAATTTGCGGGATAAAGAAGACACCTTCACGCCTGGGTGGTGGAATTGGTAGACACCAGGGACTTAAAATCCCTTGATCGCAAGGTCGTGCGGGTTCAAATCCCGCCCCAGGTACCATAGAAAACGAACAAAAACGGATGGTTAACGCTTGAAACACCATCCGTTTTTGTTTATCACTTGTTTGTCAGCCCCCCGCCACATACTCCACTACAATCTCCGCCACGTCCTCGGCTGTATCCGCCGCGTCGAGCGCGTCCTGATAGGCAAGCCGTTGGCCCACGATGCGACCGGACAAGGCCACCCAGGCGGCACGGTTGGCGATGATGCGGTCGGCCAATGTGGCCACGTCCATGCCTCGACCGGTGGCGATGGCGGTCAGCAGCGGCACATCCGTGTCGGGATCAGCCTGGTAGGTCCGTGCCTCGGCGTATTGCTGGTCCCAAGTCTGTCGCTCCATGTCGCCGTACTCCGCTCCGGCCGCAACAAGGACCCTGTCCGCCGCCGTCGTGATCTCGGATTGTTTGACCGCTTTGACCTCCTCAATTGAGGGGAGAGGTAACACAGTCGACGATAAATCTCTGTCTGT